>JBNJDW010000044.1:0-11766 GCA_051745265.1 Pseudomonadota bacterium | reverse complement strand
CAGCGCCAGAATATCCAGAACTTCCGGATTATGCTCAAACAGGGCAAACAGGGATACGCCGCTGGTCTGCTGTTCAAGAAAGCGGTCAAAGCGGGCAAAACCGGTATCCGGGTCCTGTGTTTTACCAAAGGCCTGCAAAATCTGCGGTACCAGATGGGTGAGGATTTGTCGCGCCCGGGTGCTGCGCGTCGCCCGGTAATGGCCATGGTGCCAGTGGCGGATGCGCTCGGCAATATGGCGCGGATTTTTAAAGCCAAGGTTTGACAGGGTTGTCACCGTCGCCGCATCAATGTCATTACCGGTAAAGACCAGACGGGCGCCGTCATTGGCTGTCAGGCTGCCTGTTTCGGCAAACAGGCTGGTAAAGGCTTCAGAAACATTGTGACGATGGTTTTGCAGCCGGCTGATGAAATCACTGGTCTGCTCAAAACCGCAGAAACGGGCCAGCGCATCGAAGCCGTCCGGGGTTTTGGGCAGGCTGTGCGTCTGGCGGTCGTTACGCATTTGCAGGCGGTGTTCAACGATGCGCAGAAATTCATAGGCCGCCGTCAACTCCTTGGCCAGATCCGGTGAAATATGATCAGCGGCGGCAAGCGCGGTCAGGGCGCTGCAGGTGCGGATTTGTCGCAGCGCCGGTTGCCGGCCACCGTAAACCAGTTGTTGGATCTGAACGAAAAGTTCAATTTCACGAATGCCGCCGCAATCCCGCTTCAGGTCGAGATCACATAGACTCTCCGTGTCGGCATTAATCGGAATGGTGCGATTATTGATGGCGCTCATCTGGTTTTTAATGGAGACAATATCCTGAATGGTCGCAAAATCAAGGCTGCGGCGCCAGATCCATTGCGACATCAGGGTCATAAAGGATTTGGAGACGGCAGGATCACCGGTCACGGGCCGGGCCTTGATCATCGCCGCGCGTTCCCAGTTCTGGCCAAGACTGCCGTAATAGATTTCACAGGCCTTGAGGGACACAGCAATCTGTGTGGCGCCGGGATCGGGACGAAGGCGGAGATCTGTTCTGAACACATAGCCATCCGCGGTATTTTTCTCAAGAATTTCAACCAGCCTTTGGGTAAAGCGCACAGCCAGTTTCTGGGCGTCATAGCGGTCGGTCAGCGGCATGGCTTCGGGATCAAAAATGACCATAAAATCAATATCGCTGGAATAATTCAGCTCTCCCGCGCCCCATTTGCCAAGGGCAATCACGGCAATGCCGCTTTGCTGCGTTGTTGTTCCCGCCGGAAAATGCTTGTTTTTGATAAATTCCTGACAGATGGATTCACAGGCCTGCTCGACAGCGAAATCAGCAAAACCGGACAGGTATTCGGTCACATCCGACAGTGCCCAATCCTTATTCAGGTCACGGAGGGCGGTAAACAGGGCGACTTTTTGCTTTAAAATACGCAGCCGGGGCATAATATCTGTTGGGTCCTCCTGCTGTGTCAGCAGGGGGTCCTCGCGGCTGATATCGCCGTAAATCTTAAGTAATCCATCAAGATAAGGACTGCTATCTGCAATGATCGCAGCTGTTTTCGAGGGATTTACAGGAGTCTGATCATTTTTTAGTCTACCCGACATGATTTTTTCTGTTCTCTCTTCCCGGGACATCGTAAGATAAATACTCGACAGTCATGTCACCCAAGATAGTTTACATGAAGCATGCCATTGTGAAAGTAAACTGTTAAGCCAAGATATCAAAGAGCATCATGCGACGGATCATATCGAAATCAAGCAAACATCTGTTTGTCCTCTGGCTTGAAATTCTGGCAGCGGTTCTGGCCGTGGTGCTGATGCTCTGGATCGGGCTGCTCTTTCGCCTTAATCAGGGGCCGATTCCGCTGGATTTCATTTCCCGCCCCCTACAGCAAAGCATTAATAGCGGTCTTGAACATTATCAGATTTCCATTGGTACAACACAATTGGTCTGGCGCGGTTACAGCAGCCCGATGGAATTACAGTTAAGAACGGTCGAAGTCCATGAAAAAGCATCAGGCGATCCGGTGCTGGCGGTTTCCGGCGTTGGTTTAGGCCTGTCAAAACGCGCCCTGCTGGAAGGCGAAGTCTCACCCAAAAGCCTAAGTTTCTACGATACGGCCTTGCGGTTTTACCGTATGGAAGATGGTCAGATATCACTGCGTATGAAATCGCCGGAGATTGCAGACGAAGACCCGATTGAACAAACCTCGCCGCCGCCTGCCGAACAAAATCAACAGGCGTTCTGGTCTGAGTTTATGGATCAGATGCTGGATCAGGAACTGACCGATCAGGGGGAGAAGTCAAAGCTTCATTATCTGGATACGATCAGAATTCTGAATGCGGATTTTATGCTGCAGGATGAAATCCGCGATCAGGATTTTCTTTTGAAAGATGTGCATCTGGTTATAAAACGCAGTGACCGCGCCTTGATCGGCACGATGGAGGCAGATCTTACGCTGTTTGAAAGTGATACACCTGTTCGAACCAATTTTCATTATGGGGCCGAAAACGGTTTGACCCGTGTCCTGACCCGGTTCCGGGAATTACCCTTTACCGAAGTCAGTAATTTTTTGCCCGAGGATATTATTCAAAAATACCGTTTGGATGGCGCGGTCGGCGGTGTGGTTTTTGTCTTGCTGGATGAGGCGTTTAACCCGGTTCGTATGCGGTTGAATGCCACGGGGTATGATGGCTCTCTCATCGCTCCTGATGTTTTTGATACGCCCTTAAGCTTTGATCAGTTTTCGTTGAAATCCACTTATGCCTATGAAACGCAGCTGCTGACGATTGAAAATTTTGAAATGAAAAGTGGTCCGGCGCGCTTGTCATTGATGGCCCAACGCCGCTTTGACCCGGATGAAAATCTGTACCGGATGGATGTCAGTGCCGGCACCAGTGATCTGCCGATTGACCGGATTGATGATTACTGGCCATCTTCATTGGCGCCGCCGCCGCGGCGCTGGGTGACGACCAACCTGTCGGAAGGTATGGTTGACAGCGCCACTTTGAATCTGAGCGCTACGCAAAGCGCGGATACCGGTATAACGGCAAAGAATATCCTGAATATTGATGATCTGTCCGGCGAAATCAATTTCAGCGCGGCCGATGTTAAATATCTGCCCGATTTTCCCAAGGTTAAAAATGTATCGGGGCAGGCACGCTATACGGATGCTGATTTTACCATTGAGACCACCGGCGGGGTTTTTGAAGATATTCAGGTTGAATCCTCAAAAATTATCATTGATGGATTTAAAAACAGAAAGCCTGCGATTGATATCTCGATTGATCTTGAAAGCGAGCTGACCACGGCGCTGGATCTCATTGATAATGAACCTTTCCGCCTGCCCAGCCGGATGAATTTACCGGTCGAGGATATCAAGGGTGCGGCGGCCGGCAGGCTTCATTTCAGCTTTCCGTTAAAACGTGATCTGACGCCGGCGGATGTTAATCTGTCGGTGAATGCCGATCTTGATAATGTATCCTGGAAAAATATTGTTCTGGGGCAGGATATTGAGTCCGGCACGCTTGATCTGTTGATTGAAAAAGACAGCATGAATATTACCGGCGCAGCGCAGATGAACGGCGCGCCCGTTGATTTGGACTGGACCAGTTATTTTGATGGTGCTGGCCCCGTTAAGGCCCGGCTGGAAGCGCAGACAACCCTGGACCGCAATGTTGTTCTGCCCTTCATATCGCAGGATGAATTGCGGCTGGACGGGCAGTTTCCGACAGATATTATTTATACACGTCATACCGATGGACGGCAGACAGCGGCGGTCGAAGCCGATTTCAAACCGGCGGCTTTCCGGATTCCGCGGCTGGATATTGAAAAACCGATAGGGACGGAAGGCCGCCTTGTCTTTACGCTGGATCTGCAGGATGATCAGTTAAAAACAGTGCGTGATATTGATTTCCGCAGTCCGTCGCTGGCCTTTCAGGGCACGATCGGTCTGGTCGAAAAACCCGGCGGCGGTGTCCAATGGCAAAACGCGGCCCTGTCCAATCTGCGTTTTTTGAAGAACCGTCTGAACCTCTCCCTGACCCGCAAAAGCGGTAATGAATATGCGCTTGATATTCAGGGGCAGGTTCTGGATATTTCATCATTTTTGAAAGCGGGCAGGTTCGGTGATCAGAATAAAACACAAAATGCAGCGCCGGATGGGGAAAAGGCCATAGACCGGGCTTTGCTGAAGATATCGGGGACCAGTGATAAACTCATTACCTCTGACCGGACGCCGTTAACAGAAGCGGAGCTGTTTATGATCCGTGACCGGCAGGGCCTGATTGACCGGCTGGAACTGGATGCCATGGCGGGCCGGGGGCAGGTTTATATCCGCTATCAGCCCGATGATGGGGGCCGGCACAATCTGCGGATTGAGGCGGATGATGCCGGGGCGGCGCTGCGTAGCTTCAGTCTGACCAATTCAATCCGCGGCGGCACCTTGATTGTTGATGGTCAACCTATTGAGCGCGGCGGCTTGCGGGATTTGCAAGGGCGCTTGCAGCTCAGCAATTTTACAGTGGTCGAAGCGCCGGTTCTGGCACGATTGCTGAACGGTTTGTCGCTTGGCGGGCTTCAATCCTTGCTTTCGGGCGAGGGGCTGAGTTTTTCACGGCTTAAGGCCAATTTCCTTTGGGATGAAAACCACGATGTCAGCGGTCGGATGACCCGGAAATTTATCGAGATTAAAAACGGCGCGACCTCAGGCGCATCGCTGGGCCTGACTTTTGAAGGCTCTATTGATTTGCTCTCGGGTCAGATTGATGCGGATGGTACGCTTGTTCCGGTATCGGGTCTGAACAAGGCGGTCGGCGATATTCCGATTATCGGTGATCTTCTGACCGGCGGCGGCACCGGTGTTTTTGCCGCGACCTATAATATTCAAGGCCCCGTTCGCCGCCCAACGGTTACCGTTAACCCCTTGGCCGCATTGGCCCCGGGTATTCTGCGGACGATTTTCTTTGAAGGCGATTACGACGCCCCCTGAAAGTCAGCAGATTTTGACCAGCGCATGACGTTTTTTCCCCGCCGACAGCTTCATGGTGTCATTGGCGGCAAAATCCTTGAGCGTGATCATCTGATCTTCGGCGCTGACTTTTTCATCATTGACCTTGGCACCGCCGCCTTTGATCAAGCGCCGTGCCTCACCGTTGGAGGCGGCAAGCCCGGCATCTTTAAACAGGGTAAAGGCCGGCACGCCAGCCGACATCGCTTCGCGGGGGATTTCGATGACCGGCAGGTCAGCGCCGGCGGCGCCTTCTTCAAAGGTTTTCTGCGCGGTTTCATGCGCGGCGGCTGCGGCCTCTGGCCCATGAATGATTTTGGTCGCTTCATCGGCGAGCACTTTTTTGGCGTCGTTGATCTCAGCACCCTGCAGCGCTTCCAGACGGGCAATTTCATCAAGCGGTAATTCTGTGAACAGACGCAGCATTTTGCCGACATCGGCATCTTCGCAGTTACGCCAGTACTGCCAGTAATCATAAGGCGACAGCATATCAGCGTTCAGCCAGATGGCGCCTTGCGCTGATTTCCCCATTTTGGCCCCGGAGGCCGTGGTCAATAACGGGCAGGTCAGGCCGAACAGTTCCGCCTTGACCGTCCGGCGGCCAAGCTCAACACCGTTGACGATATTGCCCCATTGATCCGATCCGCCAACCTGCAGGCGGCAGTTATAGTCGCGAAACAGTTCAAGGAAATCATAGGCCTGAAAAATCATGTAATTGAATTCGGTAAAGCTGAGGGGTTGTTCCCGCTCCAGCCTGAGCTTGACGCTATCCATGCTCAGCATGCGGTTGATGCTGAAATGACGGCCATAATCGCGCAGAAAGGCGACGTAATTCAGATCGGTGAGCCAGTCGTCATTATTGACCATGGTCGCGCTGTTCTCGTAATCAAACAGGTTGGACAGGGCCTTTTGGATACCTTTGATATTTGCGTTGATCTGATCATCGCTGATCATCTGGCGCAGCTCTGTCTTGCCGGACGGATCACCGATTTTGGTCGTGCCGCCGCCGACAAGGGTCAAGACATTATGACCGGTTTTCTGCAGCCAGCGCAGCATGGTCAGGGGCAGAAGATTGCCGACATGCGGGCTGGCGGCGGTGGCATCGATACCTTGATAGGCGGTGACAGTTTCGGTGGTCAGCAGTTTGTCCAGATCTTCAAAATTGGTGCATTGATGGATAAAGCCGCGTTCCTCCATAATGTTTAAAAATTCGGATTTGTATTTTAAAGTCATCTTTCACCCTTTCCCGCACCCTGAAAGCACGCTATTCTTAATCAGTGAAGCAATAATAAGGAAGAAAGCCATGCCAGACAACCAAATATATACCGTAATCGGTATGATGAGCGGCTCCTCCCATGACGGTGTTGACGCCGCGCTGATTAAAACAGATGGTTATGATTATGTAGAGCCGGTTAAATCCGTGACAACGCCCTATGTTCGCGGGTTGCGCGAGAAAATCTGCAGCGTGCTAAATCCGGATCCGAAAACGAATCTGGATATCGAAAACCGGATCCGCGATGTCGAGGAAACCCTGACCCGGGCCCATATTGCCACCTTGTATGAATTATTGAACAAGGCCGGTGTGACCGAAGATAAAATTGATTTTGTCGGTATTCATGGCCATACCATTCATCATGATCCCAAACACGGCGTAACCCGCCAGATTGGTGACGCCCGTCTTTTGGCGGATGAAACCAGCATTCCGGTGATTGCAGATTTCAGGACCGCGGATGTAAAAGCCGGCGGGCAGGGCGCGCCGCTGGCGCCCATTTATCACCGCGCCCGGGCCGAGGGGCTGGAAAAGCCTTTGGCGGTTTTAAATCTGGGCGGGGTCGGTAATATTACCTATCTGGGGGAGGCCGGAGAAATCATTGCCTTTGACACCGGTCCGGCCAATGCCTTGATTGATGACTGGGTCTATGCCAAGACCGGTCAGAACTTTGACACGGATGGTGAATTGGCCAAACAAGGCAAGGTAGATACGGCGCTGGTCAAGAAATGGATGCAGAATCCGTATTTCACTCGCAGTGACCGCAAATCGCTGGATCGCAATGATTTTGAATATATCAAGGATGATATGCAGGACCTCAGCCTTGAAGACGGCGCGGCCACCCTGACAGCGTTTACGATTGAAACCATTCAGGCCGCGCTTGGGATTGTCCCGCAGCCACCGAAACGCTGGCTGATTACCGGCGGTGGCCGTAAGAACAGCTTTTTGATGTATACCCTGATGCGTCGTCTGGAGGTACCGGTGGAACCGGTTGAGGCTGTTGGCTGGAACGGCGATGCTCTGGAAGCGCAATGTTTCGGCTATCTGGCTGTGCGGCGTTTTCTGGGCCTGCCGATCAGCTTCCCCAGCACGACAGGTGCGCCTCAGCCGATGACCGGCGGGGTGATGTTTGAACCGAAAGCAGGCCGTAAACGCGCTATATGACGCAGTTTCTAACGCCATCACCAACTGTTGTTAAAGCGGTCGCGGCCTCTCTGGCGGCGGGCGATGTTGTGGTTCTGCCGACCGAAACCGTCTATGGGCTGGGCGCGGATGCGACCAATGATCAGGCGGTGGCGCGGATTTTTGAAATCAAGGGCCGCCCCGGTTTTAATCCGCTGATTGCCCATGTCAGTAGTCTTGAGATGGCCCGGCGCTATGCGGAAATTTCACCGCTGGCCGCACTGCTGGCCGATACCTTCTGGCCCGGCCCTTTGACGCTGGTGCTGCCTTTAAAACCGGACAGTGGCATTGCCGATGCCGTTACCGCCGGATTATCGACCATTGGCCTGCGGATGCCGCGGCAGGAAACCAGCGTGAAGATTATTGCGGCGCTTGACCGGCCCGTGGCCGCGCCCAGCGCCAATGCTTCCGGCAGGCTCAGCCCGACCAAACCGGAACATGTGCTGGCCAGTCTTGGCGATCAGGTCGAACAGATTGTCATCGGCGGTAAAACGGTCATCGGGCTAGAATCAACAATTCTGGACCTGACCGCGGAAGTACCGGTGATCCTGCGCGCCGGATATGTTACCCGCGAAGATATCGAAAAGCTGATCGGTCCTGTGCAGGAGGCGGCAGATAATAGCGATGAAACCGCCCCAAAATCGCCGGGCCGTTTGTTAAAACATTATGCACCGAAAACCCCCTTGCGGCTGGAGGCGGTGGATGTCGGCCCTGATGAAGCCCTGCTGGGGTTTTCCAGCACCAAGTTTATGGGCAAATCCGATGGTGGCTGGGCGCGTGATTTGCCGCAGGGCTGGTATTTGAATTTAAGTGAAACCGGCGATCTTGGCGAGGCGGCGGCCAATCTGTTTTCCATGCTGCATGAGCTGGACCGGGCAGGGGCGGCGCGCATTGCCGTGATGAAAATCCCTGAAACCGGGATCGGTATTGCGCTGAATGACCGCCTGCGCCGCGCAGCAAAGGCTTGAACGCCGCCGGTATCGGTGCTACAAAAGCGCGACATAACAGACTCGAAAAGAAAAACCATGAGCGATAAGCGCGAAACACGAAAAATTACCCCGGCCCCGCGGGCGCAGGAACAACGGGTGATCAAACTGAACGAAGGTTCGGCCAAAGCCCGCCGTTCAGCCGCGCGGCTGGCCGCTGTTCAGGTGTTGTATCAGATGGAATTCAACAGCCAGGGCGCTAAAGAGGCTTTGGGTGATTTCATTGAGACACGCATTGGCTTTGAACTGGATGGTGATGTCTTCGTACCGGCAGATCGTGAATTGCTGGCCAGTATTGTCAATGGCGTGTTTGATAAACAGACTGAATTGGATGAGCTGGTCAAAGCGCAGCTGGCGCAAAAGGATAAAACCCAGATTGATCCGATTTTGGAAGCCATTTTGCTATCAGCCTGTTATGAGCTGATGGCCCATCACGATATTGATGCCCCGATTATCATCAGCGATTATCTGAATGTCGCCCATGCCTTTTACGAAGATGGCGCGCCCAAAATGGTCAATGCCATTCTGGATACGGTTTCCAAAGCGATGCGGTGATTGTTTTTTTTATCCCAGCCGGTCCAGCGCCGATTCAAGATCGGCTTTTAAATCTTCGACAGCTTCAAGACCGGGATGAATACGCAGCAGGAAACCATCGCCTTGCCAGGGTTTGGTGGTCCTGTGTGCGTTTAACTGTTCGGGAAAAATCAAAGATTCATACCCGCCCCAGCTGAAGCCCATTTTGAAAATCTGCAGGTGATCGAGCATATCAGCGATTTTGTCCGTATCCGTTTCGTGAAGGACAATGGCAAACACGCCGGATGTGCCGGTAAAATATTTTTTCCAGTTTTCATGACCGGCACAAGACGGCAATGCCGGATGGAGAACGGTTTTGACCGCCGGATGATCTGACAGCCATTGGCCCAGCGTTAAACCTGATTTTGTGTGCTGTTTCATCCGCACATCCAGAGTCCGAAGGCCGCGCAGGCCCAGATAGACTTCTTCCGATCCCGGGCAGTTACCCGATTGGCGGATGGCGGTTAAAACACGTTTATATATGGCTTCGGTTTTACAGGACACGACGCCCAGCATGGCATCGGAGTGACCACTGATATATTTGGTGGCCGAGATGATGGCGACATCAATGCCGTGATCAAGCGGTTTGAAATGCAGCGGTGTGGCCCAGCTGTTATCGCAGGCCGTTACAAGGTTATGGGCTTTGGCAACCTCGACAAACATGCCGATATCCTGCACTTCGTAGGTCAAAGAGCCCGGTGATTCCAGATATAACAGCGTTGTATCCTTGGTGATCAGCGCTTCCAGACCGGCTTTATCAATCATCGGATCGTAAAATGTTGTGGTGACCCCGAAACGCTTCAGGCTGTCTTCGCAATATTCGCGGGAAAACCCATAAAAATTATCCGGGACCAGAAAATGCGCGTCCTGATGGGCGCAGGCATTGAGTACGCCAACAATGGCGGCAAGACCGCTGGAGGTCGCAATGGCGTTATAGGCGCCGTCCAGTGCCGCGATACTGGTTTCAAAGGCCCGGCTGCTGGGCGTGGCTTCCCGGCCATAACGGTAAGGCGCGGTGAAACAGTTTTTAAAATCCTCATAATTATTGATAACAATGGTTGAGGCCCGATGTACCGGTGGATTAACAACACCGCTGTAATCCGCGGGCGTGCTGCCCAGATGAGCAAGCTGTGTTGCTGTATTGGTTTTCTTCTGATCGCTCATAATTGTATAGCCTTATGCATTTACGCGGTTTCGGCAGCAGCCTGATAAAGCCTTAAAATGGTATCACCGTATTTGCGCGCGTCAAATAAATTAAAGCCGGGGATGGTTTCTTCCTCGGGATGTTTGGCGGACATTTCGACAACGATCACGGCATTGTCAGCCAGAATGCCGGCCTGTTTCAGACGGGTGATACCAGTAACGGCAAGATCCTTGGCATAGGGCGGATCAACAAAGACCAGTGATATTTTGTCTGCCGGCAGATAACTGTCCGGCCAGCTGGCCGCAGCGTTATGTTTTAGAAATCGGGCCTGATCAAGCAGTTTGAGCTTGGTTGTATTTTGGCGGGCCAGTTGAAGCGAAGCTTTGCTGTTATCGGTAAAAATACAAAACGCCGCGCCGCGGGACAGGGCTTCGAGCCCTAAAGTGCCGGCACCGCAGAAAAGATCAAGTACGACTGCATCGTCAAGACTTAATTCCGGACGATGGCTCAGTATATTAAACAGTGATTCGCGCACCCGGTCCGCGGTTGGGCGGATCAGATCGTTTTTGGGTGAGGCCAGGGCAAAGCCTTTGCATTTTCCGCCGGTTATACGCATTATCAACTCTTGAAAAACAGTAGGTTTTATAAAAAAAGCCGTTTACAATGAGACAAATAGCAAAAATTCTGCTAAAATGAAAGAAGTAGGGTTATTTAATGATTTTGAGCTTATTTGAGGGAAAAATGCGGATTGCACTATCTTTGACACTGGCGTTCCTTTTTTTGGTCTCTTCGCCAAATGATTCACATGCGCTTGTCGAAGGTTGCCGGCCCGACGTCTGGGAAGCAACCAAGGCTACAGCCGAAGGGCGGGTTGCGGCGAATGTTGCTGCTGCCGAAGAAGTATCAAACCAGCCCGACAGTGTTCTGGCCCTGAGCTGTGCCGATCAGGCCTTTCGGGTTTCAGCGGCAGAAGGTGGTCAGATTTTCTCAGGCGATTTTACATCTGAAATGAAGCAGGTGGTTAATGATCCGATGCAAGAGATGCTGAGCGAAAATTTCTTGGACAGTATCGGTAACAGTTCTGAATTTTCTAATGTGGTCGGTCTTGTCGTGTCGGATCTTTTGGCGGATGCGTTTCCGGCTTTCTTTAATTCCAGTAATTATGACTGTACGGTCATGCAGGATCTGTATGATGATTATGTGACAAGCGGTATTGATGGTAATGCCCCTTATCTCAGCCTTGATGATATGGTGACAACCGCCTTCAGTGCTTCGCCAACGAATAATTTCCTGGCAAACTTTGCTGCGGAAGGCCCTGGCGGTGTTTTTGATGAACTTCAGTCTGCACGGTCAGCGCTTCCGCCTAATGTGATCCCCAGCGCAACGGGGTCAGAAAGCTTTAATGATGTATTATCAGCAGTGGGGATTATACCGTAATGATTGTATTTCCGCATAAATATATTCCAGCCTTTAGAACGATGGTTTTTGCAGCCGCGGTTTTATTGGTCAGCTTTACACCGGCGCATTCGCGGAAACCGCCGAGCGCAACCGTGGTAAACGCCACGAGGGGTGGAGTGTTCTCGAGTGGTTCGGCCTGGTTTAGATTGTACTGGTCCCGCATGGTGG
>JBNJDW010000043.1:0-12096 GCA_051745265.1 Pseudomonadota bacterium | reverse complement strand
TTATGGAAACTTTTTTCGTGTTTTTTGGCCAAAATCCTAAATTTTCGTTAATTCGTTCTGGACAGATAGGGTTCATACTATAAAATATCAGTAACAGTAAAAAAGTCAGAATAAAGTTACGCTTTGTAAGCAAAGCCCGTAATAATATTATAATAAGGGTAAAGGAAAAGAAAATGTCGGATCAAAAGCAAAATGTCAGAATTATCCTCGATTGGAAGACGGGTGTCCCGCTTCATTTAACTTTAAATGAAGATAATACAAAGCTCTTGAGCATGCTTGTAAAAAATAATGGCGAGCCGGTTCAAAAGAGCCCGAATGCGAAACCTGCCATGGGCGCAGACGGTGAAGACTCCGGATTTACACCACCATACGGACAAACGACATTTGGTATTGATGCGACCGGGACAGACAGTTTTGATGTCTTTACCATTACCTGGCCGACCAAAACACAGTTTGAAAACGGTGAAAAGCCGGCCGTTGCTGTAAACAACCTGCCAGCCGACCTGATCAAAGCCGGCTTTGCCAGCAAACCGCGCAGCCTGATGAATTCCGATGAACTTGAGGCAAAGAACCTTGAAGAAATCGAAGGCGCGATGAATAACATCAACAGCCTGATCGGCCTTGATACGGTGAAGGACAAGCTGCGCAAACAGATTGCAACGACACAGTTTGCCAAACTGCGTGAAGAAGTTTTAGGCGCAGATGTTAAAAAACCATCTCTGCACATGGTCTTTACCGGTGATCCCGGTACAGGTAAAACCACAGTGGCCCGCGAATATGCAAAAGTTCTGCACGCTATGGGTCTGATTGAGAAACCTGAAGTCATGGAAGTTGGCCGTAAGGATCTTGTCGGTGCCGTCATTGGTGAAACTGAAAAGAAAACCAATGAAGTCATCGAAAATGCCAAAGGCGGCGTTTTGTTTATTGATGAAGCTTATTCTTTGGTCGTTAATGGCGCCGGGAATGATTTTGGTAAGGTTGCGATTAATCAGATTGTGGCGGAAATGGAAAATAACCGTGATAATCTGGTTGTTATTGTCGCCGGTTATCCAGAGCCAATGGCCCAGTTCATTAACTCCAACGAAGGTCTGAAATCACGCTTCCTGAACTATATCGAGTTTAAAAACTACGATAAGCAGGAAATCGGCCAGATTATGGATCTGATGGCATCGGATATGCATGTTGAGCTTAGCCCGGATGCCCGCGAAGAAGCGCTTAATCTGATTGAGAATGAGCGTAATAAATCCAGAGCCAGCTTTGGTAACGGCCGTACGGTGCGTAACATGCTTGATCTTGCCTTTGAAAATGCTGCATTGCGCATCATGGAAGGCCGTGATCAGAAAGAATTAAAGAAAATGGATAAAGAAGATCTGATGGATCTTGTTAAACGTATTCAAATTGATGACATCAAAAACGTTAAACTTGATGGTATCAGTTCCAAAAATGGTGGCAAAATCGGCTTTGGCAAAGAAAACCTTGAGAGTGTTGATAACAAGGACGATGAGCAACCAAAACAGGAACAAAGCAACCTGTCTACGCAGGAGAATACGAAACTGCAAGCTTCCTTTGGGGATTCCGCACCACGCAGAACACCATCAAATGATGATATGCCTAAGGGAAAAACCATTTTCTCACACAAACCTGCAGAGGAATTGCGGCACAGTCTTAATAAACGAGGCCCTGGACGTTAAGGCTTTAAAGACTGTCATACCGTAATATTTAAAAACGCATGTCTTCGGACATGTGTTTTTCTTTTACCGGCTTTATTCAGATTTGTTTATTTCAGAACCCGATCCAGAAAATCCAGGCTCCGTTGCCAGGATTTGCGATCTGCGGCGGCATTATAGGCAGCGCCGGTCGATGGATCATCCCCGGCGGCCCGTTCGGTGAAGGAATGGACGGCATCTTTATAACCGTAAAAGGCGTAATCAATGCCGGCACCGTTCATTTCCTGCATGAAATCATTGATTTCTTCTGTTTTGACATGCGGATCATCGGCGCCGTGATGGACGGCAATTTCGGCCTTGATGACATCTGATGCGGCGGGGGCCTTGGTGGCAAGGCCGCCATGGAAACTAACCGCGCCGTCAATGTCAGCCCCACTTCGCGCCAGTTCAAGCGCCATGGTACCGCCAAAACAATAACCGATAATGGCAATTTTATCATGGTCGATATTGGCAAGTGTGTGGCCATGGGCCAAGGCTGCCTTCAAACGCCCCCGGGCCAATGCCGGATCATTTTTATATTTGGCAGATTCGGCGCCGGCATCCTCTGTGGTTTCAGGACGAATATCCTGCCCGTACATATCAATGGCAAAGGCGGCGTAGCCTTGATCGGCCAGCATATCAGCGCGGTTTTTCTCGTATTCGCCAAGGCCCTTCCACTGGTGGACAATCAGCACCAGGGGTGCGGGTTGATCCGTGTTGTCAGGCAGCGCGACATAGCCTTCCAGAACTGTATCACCATCCTGATAGACAACAGAACTGGCAAGGGCAGGGGGCGTCAGCAGCATAACGGCCATGAAAATAAGAAAGCGCATATTGTGTCCTTTTTTGTAGGGGGCCTTAATAGGAATAATGCTCAGGATCGCCGAAACGTTCCAAGGCCGGGCGATCATATGCCCGCCGGGGCACTATATAAATCGGTATGTTTATTTCATGGACTTTCCAGGTCAGGCCATCGAGCCGAAAAATAAAACGGGCCCTGAGACGGTCTTGCAGCATCGGGTCAACAGATAATCCCGTATCAACTTCTGTGGGGAAGCCCATCAGGATGGAAAAGCCAAAGGGCGGGGCATAAGCGATTTCGCGGATGAAAGCATTTTCCGGCACATCGGGAAACAGTTCGTTATGATAGTAATAGGCCAGTTCAATATTTTCCGGCTGCACATAGTAATCAACAATATCATCAATCTGGCTGACCGCCGGCCCGATCGATGTACCGTAGGAGCCAAGCGCCGCTTTGCGGGCTCTTATATTTTCTTTTAGCTGTACGCGAAGCTCATCCCATTTAAAGCGGGCGGCCATGGCCTCAACATCTTCATTTTCCGAGGCGGCAATCATTTCGGCGACGACATCTTCCTTGCTGGACTCATAAAAATACCAGGTCAGGGGGCCAATAATAATCAAAACGGCGATAAAAATTCTGAGCATGTCTTTTCCTTTTCTATCAAATGATATAGTTTTAATTTATACAGAGAAAGAAAAAACATGGATTACAAAAACCTGCTCGCCGAAATCAAACGCACGGCGCTTAAGGCTGGCGCCCTTGAACTGGAACATTATAATGCCGGCACCGCGGTGATGGAGAAGCAAGACGGCTCGCCCGTGACCATCGCTGACCAAGAGGCCGAAGCCCTGATCTTAAAAGACCTGGTTGCCCTGACACCGGATATTCCGATTGTGGCTGAAGAAGAAGTTTCTGCCGGTAAGATACCCGATATCTCAGGCGGTTTATTCTGGCTGGTTGATCCGCTCGACGGCACCAAGGAATTTGTCCGCCGTTCCGGTGATTTTACCGTCAATATTGCCCTGATGCGCGATTTTCAACCGGTGCTCGGTGTGATTTATACGCCGGTAACGGATGAGCTTTACGGCGGTTACGGCAATGAATATGCCGATCTGACCATCGGTGAAGAGACCCGTTCGATTAAGGTCCGCAGCGTACCGGATGCCGGGCTGACCGTGGTGGCCAGTCATAGTCACAGCGCTATGGAGGATCTGGAACAGTATCTGACAGGCCAGAAAATCGCAGGCACGACGTTCCGCGGCAGTTCACTTAAATTCTGTCAGGTGGCCTGTGGTAAGGCTGATATCTATCCGCGGCTGGCCCCGACCTGTGAATGGGATATCGCCGCCGGCCATGCGATTGTTACCGGTGCAGGCGGACAGCTGCATTGTCTTGATGGCGCGCCCATGCGCTATGGCAAGGCTGAAGAGGGCTTTCTCAACCCGTTTTTTGTCGTCAAAGCCTGAAAACTTCAGATAGATTGTCCGGCAACATAGCCCGATGACCAGGCCCATTGGAAGTTATAACCGCCAAGATGGCCGGTGACATCAACGCATTCGCCAATGAAATACAGCCCGGCGACAGATTTACACTCCATGGTTTTAGAGGACAGCGCATCGGTATCGATACCGCCCAGTGTGACCTCGGCTGTGCGGTAGCCCTCAGTCCCGTCCGGCAGAACCTGCCAGTCATTAATTTCAGCTGCGATCTTTTGCAGTTTCTTATCGGCAAGATCGGCCAGACGTTCTGGACTGTCATGGCGGTCTGAAATCGCGGCGGCCAGTCGTTTGGGCAGCATTTTACCCAGTGCGGTTTGCAGGGCGGCTTTCGGATTTTCAGCTTTTTCAGATTTGAGAAATTCATAAACATCGATATCCGGCATCATATTCAGCGTCAGCGGTGTTTTATGATCCCAATAGGATGATATCTGCAAGATAGCAGGGCCGCTGAGACCGCGATGGGTATAGAGCATCGCTTCCGAAAAAGCGGTCTTACCGAACCGCGCCAGTGCGGGTAGGGCGACACCGGCCAGAGATTTAAAGTCATTCAGCCGTTCGCCTTCAAAGGTCAGCGGTACCAGCGCCGCGCGGGTTTCGGTTACGGGGATATTAAACTGATCGGCAATGTCATAGGCAAAACCGCTGGCGCCCATTTTGGGGATCGACAAGCCGCCGGTGGCAATGACAAATGCAGGGGCCGATGTCTTGCCCCGACTGGTTTCCAGATCAAAACCACTTTCAGATTTACTGACCTTAAAGATGCTGGTTTCAAGAAACAGCTCAACCCCGGCATTTTCAGCCTCTGTCAGCAGCATATTGATAATATCTTTGGCGGAATGATCGCAGAACAGCTGGCCAAGGGTTTTTTCGTGATAGGCGATGCCGTATTGCTCCATCAGCGCGATGAAGTCATGCTGTGTGTATTGGCGCAGCGCTGATTTACAAAAATGCGGATTTTTGGATAAGAAGGCGTCCGGCCCGCAATGCAGATTGGTGAAATTACAGCGGCCACCGCCGGAAATGCGGATTTTCTCAGCCGGTTTTTTGGCATGATCCAAAAGCAGGACAGATCGACCCCGCTTGCCCGCTTCAATGGCACACATTAAACCGGCAGCACCGGCCCCGGCGATGACCACATCATAGTTTTGCAGGATCGGCATCAGTATTTAACAGCGCATCCGTAAGCCTGGGTGACCGGTTCGGCAACCGGACGATCAGCCTCTAAATCTGCCAGAGCGGCCAGAACATAGTTTTCGGCACTCTCGACGGTGTCAATACTGGCGCTGTTATTATCATCAATCGCGCCCTGATACTGCAACACGCCGTCTTCATCTATCAGATACATATGCGGTGTGGTTTTGGCATTGTAAAGCTTGCCGACCTCGCCTGTCGGGTCAAGAAGATAGGCGGTTTGTGCCGCGCCTTCCTTGTCAATCTGTTCGGTGGCGTCCTGGGCATCCAGATGCCCTTGTTTACCCGGGACAGAGGATAAAATCGTCAGCCAGACAATATCCTGTTCGGTCAGTTGCTTTTGCAGATCCTGCATATTGCCGGAATCATAATGTTTGCGCACATAGGGGCAAAGATGGTTGGTCCATTCCAGCACAACTTTCTGCCCGGCGTAATCGGACAGGGAGACTTCATTGCCGGCATTGTCCTGTAAGGTGAAATCCGGCGCCGCCTCACCGTTATTTACGGCGATGGCTGTGGAGGGGATGGTCGCGGCAAGGGCGAGAAATCCAAAAAAGCCCAGCAGGCAGATAAATTTTTTCATGATCTTTCCTTTTTAATGTTGGTTGTTCAGAACGGTTTTTTTAAGAAGATTAGGCGTTAGAACCTGCGGCAGGACAATCGGGTCAGGCCGCTGACCACTGTCCGGATCCCGCTGGCCGTAATAAACATATAAAGGCACGCCATTCCGGCCAAATTTTTTGAGATAGGCGGTAATCTCAGGATTTTCATTGGTCCAGTCACCGGTCAACATGGTGACATTATGAGTGTCAAACAGCTGCTTGGTCGCATCGGTTGCCAATGCCACCCGTTCATTGACCTTGCAGGTAATGCACCATGCGGCGGTCATATTGACAAAGACGGGCGTGTCTTCCTGCAATCTGGCCTCCAGAATATCAGTGGAAAAAGCCTGCCCGGTCTCTAACGGTTCCTCCGGTGCGGATTGCGGTAAAAAGACCAGACTTGCCAGCACACTTAAAACCAGAATAACGATCAGGACCCGGCCAAAGAATTTACCGGAAATTCTTAACATCCAGAACAGCAGGGCAATGACGACCATGCCGGTCAGGGCCATAAAGACGGCATCATTACCGACCTGCTGGCCCAGCACCCAAAGCAGCCAGGCCGCCGTCAGGAACATGGGGAAGGCGAGGAACTGGCGGAAATGCTCCATCCAGGCGCCGGGGCGCGGCAATATCTTTTGTGTCGCCGGTACCAGTGTCAGTAACAGATAGGGCAGCGCCAGACCAAGACCGACTGACAGGAAGACAATAAAGGCCTGCGCGGTGGGCTGTACTATGGCATAGCCAATTGCGCCGGCCATAAAGGGTGCCGTGCAGGGGGTTGCCACCAAGGCGGCCAGAATACCGGTAAAAAAGCTGCTGGAATATGTCGTGCTGCGGGTCAGGCCGCTACCCAGATTGACGAATTTACCCGACAGGGTAAACAGGCCTGACAGATTCAGGCCGATGACAAACATCAGATAACTCAACAGCAGGATATTATAAGGATTTTGTAACTGGAATCCCCAGCCCAGCGCGGTGCCGACACTGCGAAGGCCAAGGATGGTCGCTGCAAAAACACCAAAGCTGATCAGAATACCGGCGGTATAGGCAAAACCGTGGGCCGCGATATGAGCGCGGGTTTTATCCTTGGTCTGGATCAGGCCAAGGGCCTTTAAGGACAGCACCGGGAAAACACAGGGCA
Source organism: Pseudomonadota bacterium (assembly GCA_051745265.1). Taxonomy (GTDB): domain Bacteria; phylum Pseudomonadota; class Alphaproteobacteria; order Micavibrionales; family CSBR16-224; genus JBNJDW01. Next base: position 5,152 of record JBNJDW010000043.1, on the reverse strand, counting down.
TAAGGTTGAGAATCAGGCCGCCGATCAGGGCAAATAAAATATGTTTTAAAATGCCGCCGGTCACAGCAAGGCCGGATTGCCCGTCAGCACGGCCGGTGGCGGCGGCAGGGTCATATTCGGCGTCCAGACTGTAACCGGTGACCGTGCCGTCAGCCTGTTCAGCGCGCAGGGTTAAAGGGGTTTGCAGAGCTTCATTAATGTCCCGATCCCCGGCGGGGATGCGAAAACGCAGCTGATCATCAGTGATCGAGACTTCCTGCGCAACATTGTTTTGGATCAGCCCCCATTCAACCGGAAACAGGTCCAGCGCGGTTTCGGATAACAGCGCGGCCTGATCTGCGGGCGGTGTAATTGTAAAGATGATTTCACCTTGATCCAGACTGTACTGCGCGGGCCAGTCAACGGATATGGGCTGCTGCGCTTCAGCTTCGGTAAAGAAAAATTCATTGGCGGGATTGGCTGTGCCGGCGATCGGCAAGGTCAGGCTGTAACTGCCCTGTTCCGGGATACAGATATCGCTGCAGACCAGCCAGTCCATCTCTGCGCTTATAGTGACTTCGCTGGCGGTCAGATTTTCGGGCGCGGTCAGTTCAATGAGGAAATAGGCTGTATCGCTATAGCCGAAATTGATCAGGCTTTCATAAGGAATCCGGTCCGGGACCGGCCATTGGATATCACCTGCGGTAAATCCGTCAGGCAGGGTCCAGTCGATACGGGTTTCCGCGCCGGAATCGCCGGGATTGATCCAATAGGTATGCCAGTCAGGATCGATACTCTGCATGAAACCAATGCGGAATGTTTGTCCGGGTACTACGGCATCGGTATCGGCATTCATGGTGACCGCAACATGCTTTTCAGCAGGCTGGTTTGCGGCTTGTGTGTCATAACCTTGCGTATTAAACCCCTGCGTACGGAAATCCTGCGCCTGTGCCTCCGGCGTGAAGGTGCAAAGCGTCAGCAGTAGTAAGATCAGAAAATTATATTTCATGTTGTATCCTATCTCATCTACCTTTCGGAAGAGGTTTGAAAATGTTACAGGATTTTTGACCTTGATGTAACCCTTGATCCATGCTGTCAGGGCAGCAGCCCTTCAATATAATTGAAATGGTCCGGTGATACAGTGCCGGTAATTTTGGCAACCATTTGACCATCAGGATTTAGAAGATAGCTTTCCGGCAACCGGTAGGTTTGAAAAACATCGCGGGTAATGGCGCCTTTGGGATCATGGATCTGTATGACTTCGGGCAGGCGCATATGCTTTTGAATATCCTCCGTTTGTTTGGCGAAAAACGCTTTGGCTTTTTCAGCCTCCCTATCGTTTGAAACCAGAATAACGGCAAAATCATTATGATGTTCTGCGGTAAAGCTGACAAGCTCGGGATACTCCGTCACACAGGGCGGACACCAGGTCGCCCAGAAGTTAATCAGCACATATTTACCTTTCAGACTGGCCGGATCAAAGTCATTGCCCTCGAAATCCTGCCAATCGGCCTTTGGGGGCGGTGCGGGATCAAGCCCGGTCATAGCCTGAGGGTGTTTTGTATCCGATTGCCCGGTGGTCAGAGGCTCCGGCGTTGTCGGCCAGTTGCCAAGCAGCAGCGCGGCGATAATAAGACACACGGTGGCGCTGAGAACCAGAAGCAGGTTTTTACGCATCTTTGGCGGCTCCGTTTTTATGAATCAGGCCAAGTAAAAGGGCAATAATGACCGTCTGAACAAAAATAAAGCCAAACAGGCTTGCGGCAACCCCGCTGGTAAAGCCGTATGAATGTAAACCCACGCTGAGCAGATTAACCCCGAACCATGACAGCATGACAATGACCGATAAAAACGCCATGCCCGCGACATAGTATAAGGCAGACAGATGGCGGCTCAACCGGGCATGCAGCAGCCAGAGCAGCCAAAGAACAATCAAAAGCGCGCCGTTTTCCTTGGGATCCCAGCCCCAGAAACGACCCCAGGACATATCGGCCCATATACCGCCCAGGATGGTGCCGACCGTGACCAGTAACAGGGCAATCAGCGCATGCATCTGGAGGGGCCGGGTCCAGTCACGGTCTAAAGGCTGCTGCGGATCACGAACAGCAGTGATCAGTTGAATATGGGCAATCACGGATGTTAAAAAACACCAGCCATAGCCCATGGTCACGACCAGCACATGGGTGGCCAGCCAGAAATTGGTATTTAACACCGCATCAAGCATTTGCAGGTGATCCCGGCTTTCATTTAACGTCTGACCGAAGAGCAGCAACAAAGCCAGTGCCACAAAACCGCCGGAGACAATTGCACGCCCTGCCGCCATTTTCCGGCAGAACAATAGGCCACAGCCCAGAATAAAAGCGACAAATAACACCGATTCATAAAGTGTGCCGACCGGTGGTCGCATCAATAAAAAGACCCGGGCCAGAATACCCAAGCCCTGTATTATGACCGATAATAGAGCAATGCCATATCCGGCGCGGGTAAGAAAAACATTGTTCTGAACAGCGGCGATCAAAAGCAGTCCGGCGGCCAGTACGGCCAATCCCAGCGCGATTTTAAAAGGCTGGATCTGATTATAATAATATTCAGCGGTTAATGCCGGGTCCGTATAGCGGGCCTTATAGGCGGTCTGCAATTGCCGGACAATTTCATCCCAGGCCGGTTGATTGTCAGTCTGATAAGCCAGCGAAAGATCGTTCCACAGCGCCATGAAACGCGCCGTATCGGGCGTGCCAAAGCCGCCTGTAATCACCTGCCAGGGGGAGACCAGTTGAAGCTGATCGGCCTGCACGGGAATAACCTTGAATAAAATATTGTTCTGGCCGCTGCGGCCAATCATGTCCAGCTGGTAATTCTTACGGGCGATGTCTTTTTCGGTTTCTGACAGGTCTTCGGGATCATCATTTTGACTGCGGATGATGTTTAATTGCTCACGCAGAAGCGCGCTGCTTTGCTGCAGATCGGTATAACGGGTCAGGGCGTTTTCATCACTGCCTTCAAGCGGCAGGGTAAAAGAAAAGCTGCGCAACAGCTGCAGATAATATAAACCGGCGCTGTGGATTTCGATCAGGTCCTGTTCAAACTGGTTGAGGTCTTTGCCGGACTCCCGTTTTTCCAATACGGCTTTAAAACGATCCTCACTGCGCTGCAGCCCGGGATGCAGCTCGGTAAAACTATGCAGTTCAGCAGGGTTCCCCGACAGACCAAGGGTGCGCAGAATATCCGGATTTTTAATGCGAAAGATCGGCTGTGCCATGGCGCCTGCCGGATCAAAAAGCGTCCGGGCGAGAATTTGATTGGCATTGTCGTTAACAAAGCCCTGACTGCCGAAAATCTCCAGATTGATCCGGGCAAAACTGTCCAGCGGTTTTATGCGTCCGTCATGCAGGACCGGCAAAGTCGCAAAACCGGTGCCGGTTTCAATGGCCTTGGCCGATCCGGGCAGGGCCGTCAGCAGCAGTGTTAAAACCAAGGTGGTAAATTTTAAACGACGCGGTTCAAAAACACCGCGGCTGCGTAGAATGATATGCAGGATCAGGCCAAGGGCAATAATCAGGCTGGCAATATAGGGGAAAAGCCGTCCGGTATTATGAACGACAGCCAGCACGCTGATTTCGGTGCCGTCATTTTTGACCTGATAGGAAGATTGGTAAAATGTATAGCCTTTATAGGTCAGCGGATCATTCATAGATATGCGCGCCGGGAAACGCAGGTCGCCGTCAATGATTTCGATATCGGAATGGTAGGATTTTGGCTGCCAGCTGCCCGGATAGACCGTTTTTTCAAAATCATTAAGCTTGATTTTAAAGGGCAGGGGATGCGTTTTGCGGCGGATTTCAAAACGATAGATATTGTCGTCCACGGTGATTTCCGGCGGCTTTGGGAAGCCAAGGAAGGTCAGATATTTTTGTCCTTCGATTTCAAAAGAGACCCCCGGCAGGTCCATTTCAGGATCAATATCAGGTGTATCTGGGACGAGCATCATTTTAGCTGCCGGACCTTGCCAGTCCTCTGCCGTTTCCGGGGGCCGCAGTTCAATCCGGCAGTTCAGGCAGCTTCCCAGAATGTTCAGGGTAAAGGGCAGATCCGTATCAGCAAGCTTGCCGGATGTCAGATCCGCAAAATCAGTTACCAGCACAGGCTGATCATTTTCAAAAACGGTCAGGACCGATTGATCATAGCTGTTGGCGCTGTCGATGGTTTCGCCCTCAATGGCCGGAATGACCATATCCATCCGCGTCAGCGCGGAGATAATACCGCCGATCAGCAGCAGCAGCACGCCAAAATGGGCCAGATGGATACCGGTGCGCGAGAGGTTCCAGATGCTGTAGCCGACAAAACGGGCGAGCAGGTTAATAAATAATGCACCCATGGCAATCAGCCCGCCGGGCAGCGGCACCGGACCAAGCCAGAGAATCCAGCTGTAAAAATAGTTTTCCAGCGCGCCATGCAGGCCGATCCATTTCTGGGCCATCGTCCCTGCGATCAACAACAGCATCAGATAGGGCAGCGTATAAAACGTCACTGCCGGCGCGGCAGCCCGTTTAAGGAGGGATAAAAACCTGTCTGAAACTGTGTTGATCATGACAGCTGATATATCACAAATCTCAGAAAATGAGAAACACCAGTTGCACGAAAAAGCCTGCCATCGCGAAATGACAGGCTTTCCGGGAAAGGGGCGTCATGCATGAAATGCAAACGCCTTGGAAAATAGCCGCCATAAAATAGAAAATGAATTTTTGGCGTTGTGATATGTCTGGTTAACGCCTTGTGATTGGTTTTGTTCCGCAGGATATGTTTTTTTCATGGATAAATTATAAAAAAACGGTATTTTGTCCCTATGTCTTCCCATGCGACCCAAAAAACGCTGGCCCGTGTCGAGGCGTATTGTCAGAAACACGGCAGCCGATTTACAGCCCAGCGCAAAGCCGTGCTGGAAGTTATTTCTGACAGCGCAACACCGCTCGGGGCTTATGATATTCTGGAGCGGCTCAGAACGGTGCTGAACAATCCCAAGCCGCCGACAATTTACCGGGCGATCAGTTTTTTAGAAGAACATCATTTTATCCACCGCATCGAAAGCCTGAACGCCTATGTTATCTGTGATACCGATCATCTGCATAGCGGCGCCCAGTTTCTGATCTGTGATTCGTGCAGCAAGGTGACCGAA
>JBNJDW010000042.1:0-12127 GCA_051745265.1 Pseudomonadota bacterium | reverse complement strand
TTTTTTGATCTCTTCTAATTATAGAATTGTTAATTATCTATCAGGACAGGTTATAGCTATCGAGAGCGCCGAAACGGCTTGATTGTCTTATCCTGTTAGAATTAAGAAAAGGGCAGCTTTCAGGCTGCCTTTTTTTTGTGGAATTTTTCTTCTGCGGCCAGTAAACGGGTTTTGACATCCGCCCCCCAGGCATAACCGATTTTACCGCCACTGCTATGCAGTACCCGATGGCAGGGAATAAACAGGGTGACCGGATTGGACCCGACCGCATTGCCGACAGCGCGAAAGGCTTTGGGCCGGTCCAGTGCGGTTGCGATATCCTTGTAACTGACGGTCTGGCCGGGGGCGATGGTCAGCAGATATTGCCAGACCTCCAGCCCGAAAGCCGTGCCTTCGGCATAAAATTCAACATCATCGGCCAATACACCTTTGCTCTGCCAACTGTGCAGCAAAGCCGGCATAAGGGCGGCAATACCGGTTTGATCGCGGACCAGACGGCTTTGCGGATAATGATAATGGATTTGGGTTGCCTGATCGGTAAAACCGGCATAACAGATTTTATCCTCTGTCATACCCAGTAACAGCGGCTGGCCGTCATAATCGGTCAGACCATAACGGATTTCCAGACCGGCGCCGCGGATTGATTTTGGTTTTACAAGACCATGTAACGTCATAAAACAAACTTCCTGCTGTGTTTATAATTTAAATATGCTAGGACTTTGCCTATGAAAAAGGATGATATCAAGGCATTTTTCAGCCGACTTGAAAAAGACACCCCCGCACCGGAAGGGGAGCTTAACTACGTCAACACCTATACCCTGCTGGTCGCGGTCGTCCTCTCCGCACAAGCCACAGATATCGGCGTCAACAAAGCGACCAAAAAACTGTTTGCGCAGGTAACAACCCCTGAGCAGATGGTAGAGTTGGGCGAAGAAGGCCTAAAAACCCATATCAAAACCATCGGCCTGTTTAACAGCAAGGCTAAAAATGTCATTAAACTTTCAGAAAAGCTGATCGCCGATTACAACAGCACCGTCCCTGAAACGCTGGAGGCGCTGATCACCCTGCCCGGGGTTGGCCGCAAGACGGCCAATGTTGTCTTGAACATCGCCTTTGCCCATCCAACCATCGCCGTCGACACCCATATTTTCCGTGTTTCCAACCGTACGGGGCTGGCCCGCGGTAAAAATGTCGATCAGGTCGAAGCCCGGCTGAATAAAGTTGTGCCAAAGGAATTCAAACGCCACGCCCATCATTGGCTGATCCTGCATGGCCGCTATACCTGCAAGGCCCGGCGGCCTGAATGTGCCGCCTGCATTGTTTATGATCTGTGCGCGTATAAGGACAAAACCGCCTGATTACATCCCGGCCGGTGATAATTTAACGCCCGGAGCCAGCCGTTCCAGCATGACTTCTTCGCGGAAACGGAACAGATTGGCCGGACGGCCGCCACCGCGTTTGGTGGTTTTACCGGTTTCCTCGACCATGCCTGAGTTTTCAACCAGACGGCGGAAATTCTGTTTATGCAGATTATGCCCGGCAATCGCCTCGACCGTGCGCTGTAATTCCAGCAGGGTGAAGCTTTCGGGCATCATTTCAAAAACAATCGGCCGGTATTTCAGTTTACCGCGCAAGCGCCCGATCGAGGTTGCCAGAATCCGGCGGTGGTCAAACTGCATCGGCTGGCTTTCCACATAGGTTGACGGGTCAGCTTCGATCTTTTTATCACGGCAGGCTTCATAGACCAGTCGCGCCGAATACAGCAATTCGTAACGTTCCAGAACCTTTTCATCATCCCAGCCCAATCGGCCCCCGCCAAAGCACAGCCGGATGCGGGCCTGCCGGTCAAGCGTTTCATCTTCTGTCTCCGCGCTGACCGCCCAGTCTTCGAGTGCCGGCAGGATAAAGCTTTCCAATATTGCCGGTCGGCCATCACGCCAGTCTTCCCAGGGGAAATAATCATACCAGTCGGACCAGAACAGGTTTTCATTGTCGTTGATATCCTGACGGTCAAGATAACGGCTGAGCGCCAGATACCCGACAGAAACAACCCGCGGGCCGTTTTCTTCCTGGCCCATATAACGGCCACGATTACCAAATGTGTAGAGCTGTTCGACATAGCCGGGTTCAAGCGGCGTCTGGCTTTCGACCCATTTGCGCAGGCCGATTTCCAGTGTTTCATGTGTTTCAGGATCAAAAGCGCCAAAGGGCAGGGCGTTGCGCGACAGGCCAATCCCGACATCCGTATCAAACACCCCGTGATCGGCGCCGCGGACAATAAAAACCTTGGGCCGGGCGTCATGCACCGCGACAATAACGGCGGAAAGGCCAATCAGGACACTTTTATTTTTACTGTCAGACATCAAAACCCCGGCTGGTCAAACGATGGGCTCGTTTATACCATAGTTTTGATCAGGACCCAATCTTTTCAATATCATAATAAGGCGGCAAAGAAATCACGGCAGGGCGACTGAACCACTGCTCCGGAACTGCTGGCGGCGCTCGGTGTCTTTCTTTTTTGCCTCCATTTCCTGACGGCGCTTTTCTTTTTCCTGACCGCGCTTTTCCCGCAAAGCTTTGATGAGATTCATTTTTTGTTCACTGGCCGCAAATCTGGCCGTCATTGGCTTGGGCTTGGCAACAGCGGTCTCCTCTTCCTCAGGCGGACGATTATTTACCATCTGACGTTCCGTTGCCCGGCCAGATGCTCCGACCTTGCCGCTGCTATAGGCATAGGAAGATTTCGGCTGATTCCGCTGGTTCTGCTGTTGATTAAAACGACGCAGATTCTGCCGGTTGGTATGCGCCCGCGGCGTGGCCATAACGCCGTTATAGCCCTGATCTGCTTCTGTTGGTCGTTTATTGCGGCTTCTGTTTGTTCTTGCCGCATCCGGTGTATTATTGCTGGGCTGAATGGAGAGCCCGGGATAAGACGGTTTGGCCTCCTGCTGAGCCTGCGCATTAAAGCCAAAGCCGGTGAGCAATAACAAAGCTGTCACGGCAATAAAAAACTTGTGTTTTATTTTGGTATAGGTCTCAGCTTTCATGCGCTCCTGCTCTCTATAGATATTATTTTAATTGTTCCAGCACCTGCCCCAATCGAGCACTTACCGCTTTATCTTCTTTTCTGCTTTCGGCGATGGCCTCAGGCGTCATGCCCATCTGCGAGAGAATCCTATCCGGTAAAGACAATTTCGAATAACTCGCATCCATCAGAACGCTAACACGATCGCGCAATTCTGCGACCTCTGCTTCCTGCTCTGCACGCGGCATTTTATTTATTTTCCGCATGGTCGAATTGATATAATTCATCATGCTGATTTCTTTAGGATACATACCCTCTTTAATCTCACGCGGTTTATTCAGCGCCTCTTTGGTTTTCTCGCTGAATTTAACATTTTCACCCAGCGAAAGATTGTCGGGATGGCTCTGGGCCAGTACCGAAGCCAGCCTTAAATCTTCTTCTGTTTCAACCGACCTGTCCGGGCGGCGGTTTTCAGGAAGAGACTGTTTAACTTTTGGTTCTTTTGGCAAATCGACACGGCTCTGGCCGTAATATTTCTCAGGATTATGGGCCTTCGGCTTTGCCGGTGCCTTGGTTACAGGCCGCTCCGGCCGTTTGGCAGCCCGGCGCTCCGGCGCATTGCCGGTGACCAGTCCGCGATAACCCGGGCGGTCGTCCTCCCCACGGTTATTACGCGGCGCGGCCTTGCGTTCCTTTGGCGCGGTTGACAACCCCGGATAGCTCTGCGCCTGCGCGGGCACTTCATTTAAAACCAATCCGGTAAAAATCAATCCGGCAGCCGCAAAGGGCAATATCAATTTTTGTCTTTGCTGCATTAATTCACCTAAATCCTCTGAGTTTATTATAACATAATTTGGCGCCGTTGCGGGCTCTTAAGAGAAAAAAATTATTTTTTTGAGACCATTGGCCCGACCACACCGCCGCCCAGAATATGCAAATGCAGATGCGGTACTTCCTGTCCGCCATCGCCGCCGCAATTGGATACCAGCCGATAACCATCCTCGGCAATGCCCAGTTTATCCGTGACCTTGTGAACCGCCCGGAACAAGGCAACGATTTCCGAATCTGTCGCATTTCTGGAAAAATCATTGATATCGGTATAGGCGCTTTTGGGGATAATCAAAACATGGACCGGCATATGCGGGCCGATATCCTCAAAGGCAAGCACCTGATCATCCTCATACACGGTTTTATTGGGAATCTCGCCACGCAGAATTTTGGCGAAAACATTATCGGGATCATATGTCATGGACTCATTCCTTGTATGCCTGTTTTCTTCAGCTTAACAAAGCCCGCTTAGCACGCAACAAAAAACGCCTGCGTGGTAAGAACCGCAGGCGTTTCTTAGAAAAAAGGGCGTTTTAATGTGTCCGTTTCAAACCCGGTGTCTGGGTTGGCCGGGCCTGATTTAAAGTTTCATATTTATGCAGTACTTTTTCAAACATAGGTGCATAATCATGTCCCGCCGCCGACAGATCTTCGGTCCGTTTTTTCAGAGCTTCCAGATTTTCAAATTGTGATGTGCCGTTTGGGGTCTGAATTTTGACATCCTGCCACAAACCCCTGTTCGCAATATTCGCATGGTTATCAGACCGGGTGAAAACCGCCTTAAAACGCTTTTCCTTATCAAGCGGCAATTCATAAAAATTCCCCCGCGGCTGAAACGAATGCACAGCGGCATTAAACGCACCCCCTACATTTTTTTGTTCAAAAATTCTTTCCTGTGCCATGTCCTTACCTTCCTTATAAAACGTTGCTACTCATGGGCTGAACTACCAACCACTTTATGGTAATTTGATTAACGAAAAGTATATGTAAAGCCTTACAGCGATTTTTTTTGATGACAATTAACGTAAAATTTTACATACTAACGAAACTTTATAATATTGTTTCCAAATATGATCAGGATTTATATGTCCTTTTCATGTATAAAAACAAGGGACTACGCTATGAATACACAAAAAACCGCACCAGAATCAGAAAGCCGCCGAATCTTGAAAACCGTTCGCCTGCTCAACCGGGTTTTTCGCTTTACCCCGGCGGTGAATTTGAAAGATGAGCAAATCGCCATGCTGCCCAGCGACCGTTGGATCGCTAATCATTTGAAAAACGCTTATCGTAATGACGGGACCTTTCGCAGTGGTGTTCAGGCTCTTAGCCGGGCAACGATGAAGGCCGCCATCGGACCGGCAACGCTGCTGGCCGGCGGGTTGTGTTTTGCGGTTGGTCTGCCGCCCGTTGTCGGATTGATCGCCCTGACTGGCGGCGCAGCCTGTGTTGCCTTTGGCGGCAAACAGCGTGCGGCCTTTAAATCCGCCTTGCATGATTTCAAAACAAAAACCCTGCCGGATTTCAGCCGTAAAACCAAGGCCAGCTACGCAACATATCGCGGCCTGCAGCTGACAGGGCAATTCAGCAGCAATTTTGCCAAAAATCTGAAACAAAGACTGAGCGAGCGCAAAAAAGGTTCACAAAAATCAGCGGATACGCCCGTTGAGGCTATAACGCCACCAACCGAATCCACTGAAAACTCCCCTGAAAAGGATGATACCAAAGGTGCTTTTGGCCGGGCTAAAGACCGGTTTGCCAAGAAAACACCGCCAAAAGATACCCCTAATGATAATCAAGCGCCGGCACAGCCAAAGCCAGGCCATAAGCCGTCGTAAACGGTCAGCTTTTATCGGAATAGGGATTCTTGCTGGTGCGCAGAAACAGACGAATCGGCACGCCGGGCAGATCAAAATCATCGCGTAATCCGTTAACCAGATAACGTTCATAGCTGTCCGGCACATCTTTGGGCCGTGACACCCAGATGGCGAAACTGGGCGGACGGGCCTTGATCTGTGTCATATAACGCATTTTATTCGGTCGGCCCTGTGACAGGGGCGCCGGATGGTGAGAGCCCATCATCGACAGCCAGCGATTCAGCTTCGCCGTCGGCACCCGGCTGTTCCACAGATCATAAGTGTTAAACACCGCCTCCATCAATTTATCAAGACGGCGGCCATTCAGGGCCGAAATGGTCACAATGGGGATGTCTTTAACCTGCGGCAGCGATTTATTTAAACGATAACGGATCTCGGCCAGCAATTCGGCGCGGTTTTCAACCTCGTCCCATTTATTCACCGCAATGATCAGCGCCCGGCCTTCACGAATAACATGATCGGCAATGGTCAGGTCCTGACGTTCCAGAATCATATTGGCATCCAGTACCAGAACAACCGTCTGCGCCAGCCGTATCGCCCGCAGGGCATCACCAACGGCATCTTTTTCAACCATATCGGTAATACGGGTCCGTTTACGCATCCCCGCCGTATCGACCAGGGTCAGATCGCGGCCGCCATAGGTCCAATCAATCGACACGGCATCGCGCGTGATTCCGGCCTCGGGCCCGGTCATCATCCGTTCTTCTTTCAACAACCCGTTGACCAGTGTTGACTTACCGACATTGGGCCGACCGACAATCGCCATCTTAATCGGTTTTACCAGCTCTTCTTCGGGCAGGTCTTCATCGCCAAAGCCAATGCCGGTGCCTTCATCATAGGCGGCCAGCGCGGCGGCTTCCTCTTCGGCCTCGTCTTCTTCGATAATCTCAGGTGTCACCGCTTTGACATACGGTTCGAGCAGCTCATGCAGTTCATCCATGCCAAGACCATGTTCCGCCGACATTTCGACCGGTGTGCCCAGCCCCAGCTCATAAGCTTCGTAAATACCTTTTTTACCGGCACTGGTATCGCATTTATTACCCACCAGAATAACCGGGATATTGCGCTGGCGAATCCAGGCGGCGAAATGATGGTCTAGCGGGGTCAGCCCGTCTCTGGCATCAATCATCATCAGGGCCATATCGGCGTGTTCCAGTGCCGCTTCGGTCTGGCGGCGCATGCGGCCTTCGATCGAATCATTAAAAGATTCCTCCAGTCCGGCCGTGTCGATAATCTGAAACTGCAAATCAAACAAACGGGCATCCGCAACCTGCCAGTCGCGGGTCACCCCGGGGCGGTCATTGACGATCGACATCTTTTTACCGGTCAAACGATTGAACAATGTCGATTTACCGACATTGGGCCGGCCAATAATAGCAAGTTTAAAACTCATGATGGTTTTCCGATCCTGCGCTTAGCGATACGCCATTAAATCACCGCCGGTCGTCAGGACATACAGTGTATTATCCGCAACAACAGGTGCGGTGGCAGGCTTGCCGCCTGTTTCCCATTCATCCTGAACCTTACCCGTTGCCGGATCCAGTTCCAGAACATGGCCATGATTATTCACCGTAATCAACCGCCCACCGGCCAGAACCGGCCCCTGCCAGAGCAAAGTCCTGTCTTTTTTCTCGGCCTTCGGCAGCGGTTCGACCCAGTAAATCCGGCCATCCAGACGGCTGAGCGCAACCATTTGCTGATCGGAGGTGACGACATAAACAACATTACCCGCCGCCCAGGGGGTCTGGGTGCCGCCAATTTGTTTTTGCCAGACACGATCACCGGTCAGCACATCTATTGCCGCCATCCGGCCGCTATAGCTAATGACATAGGCGATGCCCTTATCAAGGACAACGGCGCCGCGGATATCCGAAATTGTCGAAAGCCCCCGCGCCGCGCTTAATGAGGATAAATTATCAATCCATAAGGTCTGGCCGTTCGAATTCCGCAATGCCACAACTTCCCCCGTTGAAAAGGCCGCCGCCACAATATCCTTGTCAACCGCCGGGCTGGCGGATCCCAAAAGACTGGTCGTCTCACTTAAACCTTCATAACTCCACAATGATGAAAAATCTTTCGTATCATAAACAGCAAGCCGGTTATCAAGGGTCTGAATATACAGCTGCCCGTCAAGCACGCTTGGTGCCGCCCGCGCCGGGGCCGGCAGATCAATGGTTTCCATGACTTTGCCGTCTGTCACCTGCAGGACAAAGGCCTTGTTCAGGCCTGCGGTCACGTAAAGCCGCCCGGCCGCATAGGCAAGGCCGCCGCCAAGCGCGCCGTCACGCGCCTGTTTTTCAACCGGCAGATCCATATCCCAGATCTGTTTGCCATCATCCGCATCAAAGGCTGAAATCTGCATATTGGCATCTATTGTAAAGACCATGCCGTCTGCCACAATCGGTGGCATAAATACCGGATTGCGTTCTCCGCCGCCTTTGCCGATATCAGAACGCCAGGCCCGTTCTAAACCGGCATTCAGCCCGACATGACCCATCGCATGATGGGGATACCCCGCATATTGCGGCCAGAACTGGTTACGCCGCGGTTGCGGCAAAGTAATCTGACTGGTCTGTAAAACCGGATCCGGCTCCAGCTGGGCCTGCAGTTCCAAAACGGTCAGCCGTTCACCTGCCAGTTTTTCCTCAGGCGGATCATCGAATACTTTTTCCGTTATACCGCAGCCCTGCACCATCACGATAACAGCGGTCAGACAGCAGATTTTGGCCAATGTTTTTTTTATCTGCGTTTTTTTAATCAGCACAGTATTACCCTTCATTCTGATCCACCGTTTCTTCATCCCCGGTGCGGAAGGCATAATATGCCTTCAAAGTCTCAGCCCGTTCCTGTATAGACGGCGGGACGTTGTCCGTACCCTCAAGCAGCGTATCAATATGACCTATGGCCTTGGCATAATCACCCCGTGAAGCTTCCAGATGGGCCATCAGCTCCAGCGCTGAAGACCGGAACGGGCGTTCCTCTGCCGTCAAGGGTTCAAGATCGGCCAGTAGGGCATCCATATCCGCTGCATCAAAATCAGCTTCCTCGCCTGTCGCCAACAAAATGGCCAGATCGCGGTAAACCCGTGGATAATCGCGGTTTTCAGCAACAGCACGCCAGTTTTCAACCGCTTTGGCACGGTCTTCCGCCGTTGTCGCATTGTCCTGCATAAGCCCGGCGCTTAACAACCGGGACAGCATTTGATGATAGCCTTTGGTCTCTTCAGCATAATCTTGCAAAACAGCGGCGTCATCCTGATCGAGAGCAGCGATCAACTGTCCGGTCTGCTCCATATTCTGTTCTGTCGTATAATGGACCCACCAGGATTTACCGCCGACAGCGACAATCACTGTAATCACACAAATGATGATGAAGGTGCCGTTTTCTTTCCAGAAATTCGCCAGCTTTTCCTCGCGGAGCTCATCATTGACCTCATCAAAAATATCGACCATCAGTCTGTCCTTATATCTGTTCTAAATCATTTATTGAAAGATGGCGTAAAACGGCCCGGCGGTCAAGGTGCAATGGTGAAAACCGCATTGGCCAAAAGCTTGACTTTGCCCATCTGTATAAGCATGTTTAAAATAACGGATAAAAAAACAAGTCTATAGATACACAAGGAAGCCGTTTTCATGGCAAATCTTCTCAGCCTGCCGCCGCATTGGCGCAAAAAAGGCATGACAACATTTACACGACATGAAATCGGTATGCTGATGGCTGTCTATGGCGAAAAAGTTTCCAAGAACGAATGGCGCGATTATGCGTTGGACTGTCTGCCGGATATGGCTGTCTTCTCAATCTTTCGTCACAGCCACGAACAGCCGGTTTACAGCGTCGTTAAAATTGTCACCAAAGGTAACCGTTCATCAAAATTCACTGTGTCTGACGGAGAACGCGTGCTAAAAGAAAGCCAGAGCCTGCTTGAAGCGCTCCAGATATTTAAAGAAGGTAAAAAGAAAAAATGAAATATCGCATTTTAATTCTAACGGCTTTTGCCTTTTGCCTTGGCGGCGCGGTTTCGGCCCTTGCTGATATCTCCGGCCAATCCGCGGTTGACTATATTTCCGATCCGCTGTTCGAACCGATTGGCGGCGGGGATTCCCATCCGTTGCAGGGTCTGTTTGAACTGGCCGAAAACAGCGATGCCCGCGCCCAGTTTATTCTGGGGGATCTTTACAGCAAGGGGAAAGGCGGCATCCGAAAGAATGAACCGCTGGCCAAAACCCTGTTCGAACACAGCGCCAAGCTTGGCCATTATGAAGCCTTCATCCGCCTTGCCGCCATGGCCAAGGACGATGAGGATTATATCAGCGCCTGGAAATGGTACACGCTGGCCGATGAACGTCTGAAATGGGGCGATACCCGTGACTGGGCGACCGAAGCCCGCAAGGAAATTGAAGATCAATTGAGTCGTAAAGATAAAAAAGCGGCCAGAGCCGCCATAAAAGAATGGAAAGTCACCCGGCTTGACCCTTTAGAACTGGAACACCCGCTTAACCCGCTGGGCGAAAAACAGGGGCCGGCGGTGCCCCTTGATCCTGATACAGATATTGAAAATGAATCCACGCCCGAAGATCCGGCGCCCGAAAATTCACAAGACCCGGAAACACCGGAAACAACAGAAGAAGCAGAGAAGGACCCTACTGATGAGCAAAATTAAAGTCACCAACCCCATTGTTGAACTGGATGGCGATGAAATGACCCGGATCATCTGGGATGTTATCAAAACCCGTTTGATCCTGCCGTATCTTGATCTTGATCTTAAATATTTTGATCTGGGCCTTGAGAATCGGGACAAGACCGATGATCAGGTCACCATTGATGCCGCCAAAGCCATTAAGGAACACGGCGTCGGCGTTAAATGCGCGACAATCACCCCGGATGAAGGCCGGGTTGAAGAATTCTCGCTGAAGAAAATGTGGAAATCACCGAATGGTACCATCCGTAACATTCTGGGCGGCACCGTATTCCGCGAGCCGATTATCTGTGAAAATGTCCCCCGCTATGTCCCCGGCTGGACCCAGCCGATCATTATTGGCCGCCATGCTTTTGGTGATCAATACCGGGCGACCGATTTTAAATTTGACGGTCCGGGCAAGCTGAAAATGGTTTTTGAACCGGAAAACGGCGAAGCGCAGGAATATGAAGTCTTTGATGCGCCCGCCGCCGGGATTGCCATGGGCATGTATAACCTTGATGACTCCATCCGCGGTTTTGCCCGGGCCTGTTTTAATTATGGCCTGCAGCGCAATTATCCCGTTTTCCTGTCGACCAAAAACACCATTCTCAAAACCTATGACGGCCGGTTTAAAGACCTGTTTCAGGAAGTCTTTGACGCTGAATTCAAGGCCAAATTTGAAGCGGCCAATATCACATATGAACATCGGCTGATCGACGATATGGTGGCCTGTGCGATGAAATGGGAGGGCGGCTTTGTCTGGGCCTGTAAGAATTATGACGGGGATGTTCAGTCGGATACCGTGGCGCAGGGCTTTGGCTCTCTTGGTCTGATGACATCCGTCCTGTTGACGCCCGATGGCAAAACGGTTGAAGCCGAAGCCGCACACGGCACCGTCACCCGCCATTACCGCGAACATCAAAAAGGCAACCCGACATCGACCAACCCGATTGCCTCGATCTTTGCCTGGACGCAAGGTCTGCGCTATCGCGGACAGTTTGATAACACACCGGATGTCGTTAAATTTGCCGAAGCGCTGGAACAGGTTTGTGTCGAAACCGTGGAATCCGGCCATATGACCAAGGATCTGGCCCTGCTGATCAGCAAGGATCAGGCATACCTGACCACGGAAGCCTTTATGGATAAACTGATCGAGAATCTTGAAAACCGCATGGCCAAAGGTCTGGCGGCCTGATCAGAACCTGAAGACACGAAAAAGGGCCGGGGGTACTCTCCGGCCCTTTTGCCATTCCAGTTAGGCTTGCGACTTTGGGGGAATTCCTTTACCGTTAGCAATAGACAACACCAATTTACGGGGCCATTTACGGGGATCTCATGACACAGAAAATTTCATCATACCAAGGTGCCTATCTCAGCCAGTTTTTCAAAAGCCCGCTTTTTCTGGCGTGCTATGTCGGTATTGCTCTGCTTTGTGCCTTTCTGATCTATTGGGCGGCCGATATTGTTGAACCGCAGCATCTGGGTTATGGCTTTGCCGCGGCAACCGGCCTGATTGTTTTTATTATTTTCGTTACCGGGTTTTTAAACCGCCTGAAGACCAATGACACGCTTGACCGTAAAATTTCCAATCTTGGCAAGCTGGCCTCCAGCCATGCGACAAACTGGATGGTCGACCAGCAATATATCGCCACAATCGGTTTACAGTCCGAAGAAACCTGGACCTTCGCCACCGAGCTGACTTACGTCATTCAGCCCGAA
>JBNJDW010000041.1:0-12294 GCA_051745265.1 Pseudomonadota bacterium | reverse complement strand
GGGGAACGGTACGTTTAGTATGTCGCCCGAACAGGATGGCCTGATCCGCCGGGTACCGCTGATTGTCGGTCATCGGGATGCAGAGGGTGAGGTGACTGTCTATCCGGCATTATCGCTTGAAACACTGCGTGTCGCGCTCGGCAAAAAAGTCATTAAAATCCGTAGCTTTGGCCAGCGGACCGATGAAGGCTATGGCATTACTTCGGTGGATGTCGGGGATTATAAAGTGCCGACGGACAGCAAAGGTAATATATACGTCCATTATGCCGGACACCGGGAAGATTTGTATATTCCGGCCTGGCAGGTTATTGCGGGCGAGGTGGATCCGAAGCGGGTTAAGGATAAAATTGTGCTGGTCGGCACATCGGCCATAGGTCTGCTTGATCTGCGGTCAACGCCATTGGATTCGGTCGTGCCGGGGGTCGAAGTCCATGCTGAAATCATTGAACAGATCATCAATAATCAATTTCTGCAACGCCCCAGCTTTTTTGAAGGGGCGGAAATGTTATTGACCGGTGCGGTCAGTTTTCTGGTTATTCTGATGGCCCCTTTTGTCGGGGCCATGACTCTGGCCTTGATTGTTATCTCTCTCATCGGCAGCGGCTTTGTCGCGTCTATTTATGCTTATCAGCATATGGGTATTTTGATTGATCCGCTTTTCCCGGCGCTGACAGTGACCGTGATCTTTATTCTGGCGGCCATATTGACCAATTTGCGCACCGATAGTGAACGGCGGATGATTAAAAATGCCTTTGGTCACTATATTTCAAAGGACTTGATGGATGAACTGGCCAGCGACCCTGATAAATTGAAACTGGGCGGCGAGGTGCGGGACCTGACGGTTATCTTCACAGATGTGCGGAATTTCACAACGATATCAGAGGCGCTGACCCCGGCAGAGCTGATTCAGATGATGAACGATTTCCTGACACCGATGACAGAAATTGTTATGCAGGAACGGGGTACGGTCGATAAATATATGGGCGATGCAATGATGGCGTTCTGGAATGCGCCGCTGGATGTACCGGATCATGCCCGCCATGCCTGCCTTGCCGCGCTGCAGATGATAAAGGCGCTCGAGCCGGTTAATGATGCGCTTAAGAAAAATGCCGCAAAAGCGGGCCGGGATTATCATGAAATTCGCACAGGTATAGGTATTGCGACGGGCCCATGCTCGGTTGGGAATATGGGGTCTCGCCAGCGTTTTGCGTATTCTGCCCTGGGTGACAGTGTGAATCTGTCTGCCCGTCTGGAAGGACAAACCAAACCCTATGGTGTGCCGATTATGGTGTCTGAACGGAGTTGGGCCGAAGCCAAAGACCTTGCCTTTCTGGAGCTTGATCTGCTGCAGGTTAAAGGCAAGACAGAGCCTGAGCGTATTTTTGCGTTGCTCGGTGATGCAGAACATGCAGAGCTGACGGCGTTTAAAGATTTGAAATCCGTGCATGATGAAATGCTGGCGGCTTATCGGTCCGGTGATTTTGTTAAAGCCGGACAGCTGTGCGATGATCTGAAATCCTATTCGGGGGCGGATAAGATAACAGGTTTCTATGATCTGATGATTGATCGTTGCCGTATATATGCCAAAACCCCACCTCCGAAGGGGTGGGGCGGCATTCATATCGCGGAGCGTAAGTAAAGAATCTTAAATCTTTACATAAGGGGCGGCAAGGTTTCGCTGGCAAGATCATCCAGCGCGCCGATATCGCCCGGTCCGGCCATGCTGCCATGGTTATCTACGGCTGACCCGCTACTTGTTTCGATAACATTCACGGCGGCTGCGGTTGAATCGGTGACAACCAGTTCGCCGGTATCTGTGTTACGGTAGGCTGCATTTATGTTACCAGAGCCATCGTAATTTGTTAGATGTTCCCAATCGCCTTCTAAATAGATATGAGTGTCAAAACTATTCTTTGCACGGATAATCAGTGGTGCATCTGGACCAGCCAGTTGGTTGATTGCGGCGTCATCAATCTCGATTTTCATAGTGCCGCCGCTTGCGTTATCCAGAGAAATGCTTTCAATGCTATCCATATTACTGCTCATAGTGCCGCGAAAATCAAAGGTATCGGCACCACTATTGGTAAGTTTTAAAGTATCAAATCCACTGCCACCATTCATCACATCATCCTGCATTATGGAGTGCACCTGCAAAGTATCATTACCGGCTCCACCCAATACCGTTTCATTGCCAAGTGTATTTTGTATATAAAGCAGGTCATCACCTGCGCCGCCGATCAGTAAGTCATCTCCATCGCCGCCATCGATCAATGTATCATTGCCTTTGCCGCCATACATAAGTTCTTGATCTTCTGCAGTCGCATAAAGGCCGGTATCATCAGCATCTGAACCGACAATTCTGGAAACTGCTTCAGGCAATAATGGGTTAAGCTGTACGGTATAGCTTTTAACGGCGCTTTCACCGGCGCTGTTTTCGGCTTGAATATCCAGGGTGAATTCTGTTTGGTAATTGGCATTGAAGGCAAAAGTGTTGTTGACAAAAATTTCACCGGTATTTTGGTCAATTGTAAAAGCTTCCAGATCATTTGCAGGCGTATCACTAATTTTACCATTGTAAAACTGTGTGCCGTTGATAATGCTATATTTGATATCAGTATCGGTACTGTCCGTAGTGACGTTACCAATTTTAACGCCTGTATCTTCAAACTCACGGACATCAAAAGCAGCAAGGTCTTTTAATGTAAAGCTGCTATCAGTCACCGTATCATCAATGCTATTGGTATCTTCACTGGTGGTTCTGGTGCTTGTGTCCGATGTCGTTGAGGTCGTCGTTGTCGAACTGGTCGTTGTTGTATCAGAATCAGAACTGGTCGTCGTTGTCGTGTCATTGATATTCGTAGGCGTTTCTACGGTTTCTGTTTCTGTTTCCAACTGACCGCTTTCTTCTGTATCTTCCGGGCTATCTGCTTCCAGAGACTCAGCATCATCCTGATCGCTCGGCTCAGTATTTTCACTGCTGTCGCCTTCTTGTTCAGCATCAGGTGATAATTCCGCTTCGCCTTCGTTTTCGCCCTGTTGCTGGGTTGTTTGAGTGTTTGTGTTATTGTTGCTGTCAGGACCGAAAGCCTGTTCAAAAGTTGATCCTGAAACGCCGGTTAAGGATTGATAAGAGCTTTGCGCATCATCGGCGTTGATTTGTCCCATCATCTCGGGCGCCGTCTCATAGTTTGTCAGGCGTACGGTTTCAAGGCTGTCGTTAAGCTCGACAGTACCGGAAGCGTTGGTAATAAGCACGGCACCGTCAATAATGGTGATTTCTGAATTCTCGCCAAGGGGATCAATTTTACCCATGACAACCGTACCACGGATCCCGATCGAACCTGCGGGCGTTTCAATGTTAACATTTCCGGGATCGTCCTTACCGATCATACCGCTGGTATAAACAAAAGCACCTTTCAGCATGGAAAAGAATGAACTGCCATCCTGTGCATCATTGTCATAAACAAATTCATCAACGGAAAGCCGTGCATCTTCACTGATGGCAAAATTGGTGTTATCCGCAAACATGATATTTGCGGCGCCATCGCCGGACGTCTCAATCACGTCACCTTGCTGGATAACGGTGCCGGATTCTGCGATGACCTCTGTTCCATCGGCTCTGGTAATGATGACCTGACCGACGATCTCGGTAACCTGACCGATGGCGCTGGCATCATTCATTGAATTCAAGGCATCGGCATATTCGCCAGCATGGACAGATTTTGCAAAAGATTCGACCATATCCGGTGATACACGCACACCGCCGGAAACAAGGTCCGGTGCGTCGAGTGTATTAAAATACCCTTCGACCGTAACGGTTACGCCATCTTCGCCTTTCAGAATTAAATCGGGGCCGTCTTTGATAAACGTCGCATCCATTAAAAGATCAGCAGATGGTATCGTGACGGGCTCGCCTTCAGTAATTTGAATGGTCATGTCTTTAATCGGAAGATCTTTTGGCATTTTTCCCCTCTTTTGACTGTCCTTTAAGCAAGGCAGGACGAATTATTAAACTTTTCCCTATCTACAATTATAGAATAAAAAGCCTTAAAATTATGTAAAGGTTATGAAAAAGCCTAGAAATTCGGAACAGTCCATTCTTTTAAGAATGTCAGAACGTCTGCTTCGGGCATAGGCCGGGCAAACCAGTAGCCCTGACATTTTTGACAGTTAAGCTCTTTCAAGGCGGTGGCTTCTTCCTGATGTTCGATACCTTCGGCAATAACCTTAAGATTAAGATTCTCGGCAAGGCCGATAATAGAACGGATTAATGTAAAGCTGTTTTCCTTATGCAGCATGGATCTGACAAAGCTCTGATCAATTTTTAATGTATTGACGGGGAAGCTGTGCAGATAGCTCAGCGAGGAATAGCCGGTCCCAAAATCATCAATAGAGATATTCAGGCCTTCTTCATGACAGCGGGTCAGGGCCTCACTGGCCAGGGCCGGCTGTTCAAAGAACAGGCTCTCGGTGATTTCCAGATGGATCTGATCAACGGAAGTACTGGTTTTCTTCAGGGTGTCCTGAAAATGCTCAAAAAAGTCAGGGGCGGCAAAGTCGCGGACCGAGAAATTAACACTGATATAAAACGGATCATCGGAGCGGATTTGCGGATTAATCGCCTCCTTGAAATCGTGAACCTTGCGACAGGCTTCTTCGAGCGCCCAACGGGACATCTCAACAATCAGGCCGCTTTGTTCGGCAATCGGAATAAAGGCCCCGGGGGAAATCATGCCCTTTTCCGGGTGCATCCAGCGCATAAGGGCTTCAAAACCGGCGATTTTCCGGTTTTTTATATCAACGATGGGCTGATAATAAAGCACCAGATCAGAACCGATCGCTTCTTTAAGCTCGTTACGCATTTTAATGGCATTCAAGGCCACATCATGCAGGTCATTCTGTTTTTCGGTTTCTTCAACAGCTGTTTTCTTGACACTGCTGAAGAATGATTTTTGCAGCATATCCCGATAGCGGGTCAGGATAACATGCATGGTCATTTTCAGAACGGGATCAGCATTTTCAATCCAGCCTTCAAAATCTTCTCTGGTGATTTCAATGACTTCGCAATCCTCAAGGGCCCGTACCGTTGCGGTGCGGGGCTGATCATCAATCATGGCCATTTCACCAACCATCGAACCGGGGCCGCGTGTGCCGATTTTAAGTTTGTTGGTACCGCGATCGACCAGAATTTCGACCTGACCGCTTTCAATAATATAAGCGGCATGGCCAATTTCGCCTTCTTTCATCAGTGTATCACCAGCGAAAAACGTTTTTTTAGTTTGGTTCTGTACCATTTTTTGTGTCATCTGTGATCGTGAACGTCATAACTATCCTAGCATAGCGACAAATAAACTGCCGAACAAATAATTTGTTAATCAGGTTAATTTATGCTTTTATACCAAAGATAGGGAATGGGCGTTTAATATGGATTTGATTGATTTATTATTCTTGTATATTGCTTTTCAGTTAAAGCATCTATTCTGTGATTTTATTCAGCCTTATTGGGTGGCAACAGGCAAAGGCAAATCACTTGTAGGTGTCGGCGGCAAGGCATTAGGCTTTCACGCCGGGGCGCATGCCGCCGGGACATTGCTCCTGACCCTTATATTTGCAGCATCATTCTGGTGGCTGGCCGTCATTGATTTTCTGATTCATTCAACCATTGATCGGGCGAAAAGCCTTGTCATAGATCAGCAAAAATGGCCGATGTCGTCAAAAAAATACTGGTTTGCTTTTGGGGCTGATCAGATGGCCCACCATATGACGCATCTGGCGTATATAGTCTTTATCTTTACCAGCTTAAATCCCGAACTCACCTTGCTGTAACAGGTTTATACCTTTCCATAGATAGATCATACCAATACAGGTGACAAGAATCCGTGTGCCAGTGTAAAACTGATGATCGCTGATGCGTTTTAACATTGATTTTGACAGTGTTGTACCGATCAGGGTCATCAGGATCATACCGCCCGCCATACCGGCAATTCCGGATAAAAAGGCCGTGAATAAAGAGACGCTGATCAGGAAAACGGTAAGTCCGGCTGAAAATATCATAACAGATTATACGGCAGATCATCCGGCAGGCAAAGTGGCTGTAAGGGGGAGGGGCAAAAAGAATGTCCGGAGAACGAATTCTCCGGACATACGGCGGTAATAGAGGGTGTGTCCTTATTTTATATAATACCGGGAATGTAATTGCAAGCAAAAAAGTTACCAAAAGGTTAAAAAGATACGTTTAAGCCTGTTTTTTTGTGTTAATCCCTTATTTTTCAAGGTTTTTTTGTAATAATATTACAGGTTCGGATATTACCAGCGCAGCAGGAAACGTCCCAATACAAGGCCAAGGACCGAAAGACCGATAACCGGCAGGAAGTGATAGATAAATAAATGGGCATAGCCATCAAAACCGCAAATCATCCGCACAGCGATTGCACCGAAGGACGCTGTGGCCAGAATAATGGCATAGGCGGCCCAGGCGCGAAATGTCGGTGCGGCTTTGGCAATCAGGTAAAACAGCACGGCAGCGGGCAGGGTGACCATAAAAATCAGTAGAAAGACTTCATTCAAAAAACGGTCGTGATTATGAACCTCGGTGACAATATTAGAACCGGTGGACATGATATAGCTGTAAACATTCAGGCCCAGCCATATAAAGGTGGGAATCGTCAGCAGTATAATCACCGGCAGCCGAAGGCGTGTATCAGGTATGCTGAGCTTAAAGGCTGCCATGGCCGCCAAAAGGCCGGATAAAAACAACAGCAGGCTTTCCAGCATAAAAGAAGGGGTCAGCAGGCTTTCCACATCTGTGCGCAGCCCTTCAAAATAGACAAAACCAAGGATAAAGAACAACATGACCGGCAGCCAGAGGCATAACCGCGTCAGGCAGCAGCGCGTGGGTTTGACCGGCTTTAAGTCTTTTGTCAGATCGTCAATTAATTTTTTTTCATCCATGTTTTTCACTTCATCCGTCACGCATAGCCGTTTTGTATCAGCCATTTCTGCATTTTCTTTAGCGATCTGTGGGTTGATGTCTTAACCGCTGATTCGCTCATACTGAATTTTTGTGCTGTTTCTTCAATCGAATGGCCCTGTATTTTTGTATACTCAACAAGCTGCCGCTGTTTTTTCGGCAGGATATCCAGCGCCAGACGAATATCATTATCAATTTGTCTTATAGGAGTCTTCGTTCCGCCCTCGGTTTTTGTTACCGGCAGATCACTAATATTTTCAGCGCCGGCTTCGTAATTGCCAATACGTGTCTGTTTGCGAATGGCGTCAACCAACTTATGGCGGGCAATCCCATACATCCAGTTTTCAAACGGTTGATCAGGCCGGTAGGTATGGCGAGCCCGGTGGATGGCAATCAGGACATCCTGTAAAATATCCTCAACCGCATCAGAATTAAAAAAACGTCGGTATAAAAAGCTTTTTAAACGTGGTGTAATGGCCTCAAGCAGTTGCCGATAGGCTTTTTGATCACCGTTCTGGGCGGCGGTCATAAGCTCTGACAGGTCTGGCATGTCACTGGACACGAGGTTTTCTCCAATAAAATTCTTGCCTTTGTGGCACCGACACGGCAATACTAATACCATTCATTCTGTTGTCATAGACTATTTTAAAGAAAATTAAGAGGCTGAAAACATGGCTGATATTAACGCGGTGCTAAAATGGCAACCTTCTGAAGATCGAAAGAATGCAGCCGCGCTCAGCCTGTTTATGGCAGACCTTGCTGAAAAACATAATCAGCAATTCAAGGATTATAAGGATATCTGGAAGTGGTCTGTACAGAATCCGGAGGCTTTCTGGTCAGACGTATGGGACTTTACAGATGTTATCGCTGAGGCCAAAGGTGACACGGTCATCACATCTGCGGCCCATATGAAAGATCAACGGTTTTTTCCAGAGGCACGGCTGAATTTTGCCCAGAACCTGTTGCGCCGACGCGATGAAGCACCGGCAATCGTCTTTCGCGGCGAAGATACCGTAGAACGGGTGCTGACATTCAAGCAGCTTTATGATCGGGTCAGTGTTACCGTGCAGGCGCTCCGCAATATGGGGGTACGTGAAGGTGACCGTGTTGCCGGATATCTGCCCAATATGCCTGAAACCATTATTGCCATGCTGGCAACTTCGGCCATTGGCGCGATCTGGTCTTCGGCTTCGCCTGATTTTGGTGTTCAGGGCGTGCTTGATCGTTTCGGGCAGATTGAACCTAAGGTCCTGTTTGCCACGGATCGTTATTTTTATAATGGTAAGGAAATAGACTGTCTTGAAAAGCTGGAGGCTTTATTGCCGCAATTGCCCAGTCTGCAAAAAACGATCATTGTCCCTTATCTGGAAGAATACAAAGACGGCCTGCCGGCCAAAACGGCCAAGATGGCCGATTTCACGGCGGGGTATCTGCCGATTGATATTGAATTTGAACAACTGCCGTTTGATCATCCGCTTTATATTATGTTTTCATCCGGCACGACGGGTATACCAAAATGCATCGTCCATGGTCAGGGCGGAACGCTATTGCAGCATTTAAAGGAGCATAAACTCCATTCCGATATCAGGCGGGATGACACGGTGTTCTACTTTACGACCTGCGGCTGGATGATGTGGAACTGGCTGGTCTCGGCGCTGGCGTCTGAGGCCTGTTTGATGCTTTATGACGGATCGCCTTTTTATCCGAATGCCTATAGCTTGTTTGATTATGCGGCCGAACAGAATTGTACCTTGTTTGGGACAGCCGCCAAATATATTGATGCGTTGAAAAAACGTAATCTGGATATGGGGGAGAAATATGATTTGTCATCACTGCGGATGATGGCCTCGACCGGATCCCCTTTGGTTCATGAGGGTTTTGATTATATTTACGATAAAATCAAAAACGATCTTCATTTGGCATCCATTTCCGGCGGGACGGATATTGTGTCCTGTTTTGTATTGGGCAATCCGATTTCGCCGGTCTATCGCGGTGAAATTCAGGGGCCGGGGCTCGGCATGGATGTTGATGTTTTTGACGCGCAGGGGCAGTCCTTGCCAGCAGGCACGGGCGAGCTGGTGTGCAAATCGGCCTTTCCCTGTATGCCGGTCGGATTCTGGGGCGATGATGACGGCAGCCGTTATTTTGAAGCCTATTTTGACCGTTTTGATAATGTCTGGTGTCATGGTGACTGGTGCGAATGGACGGCGCATGACGGGTTGATTATCCATGGCCGGTCAGATGCAACGCTGAATCCGGGCGGGGTGCGGATTGGAACGGCGGAAATATACCGTCAGGTCGAAAAACTGCCGGAGATCAAAGAAAGCATCGCTGTCGGGCAGGATTGGAAAAATGATGTCCGGGTGATCCTATTTGTTGTCATGCAGCCAAAAGAAAAACTGACCGATAAGCTGAAAAAAGAAATTAAATCCACGATCCGCACCGGGGCATCCCCACGGCATGTTCCGGCCGTTATTATTGCAGTAGAGGATATTCCCCGGACCAAAAGCGGTAAAATAACCGAGCTTGCTGTCCGCGACACTATTCATGGCAAACCGGTCAATAATAAAGAAGCGCTGGCCAATCCGGAAGCGCTGGCGCTATATGAGAATCTTGAGGAGCTATAAGAAATGAGCAAGAAACGCGGCTATTTTGCCATGGGCGTAGAGGGTATAAGCAAGCCCGGCAATGTCGGAAATCTGGTCCGTTCGGCCCATTCTTTTGGCGCCAGTTTCTTTTTTACGATTGATCCGGTCGTAAATGTCAAGGAAGTGGCCAGAACCGATACGTCGGAGGCGTTTGATCATCTGCCGTTTTATAATTTTAAAACCCCTGCAGATCTAATGCTGCCGGATAAATGCCAGCTTGTTGGTATTGAGTTTTTGGAGGAGGCCGTCGAATTACCCAGTTTTCGCCATCCATCCCGTGCGGCTTATGTTCTGGGGCGTGAGCGCGGGAATCTAAGTCCGGAATTGCTAGAACGCTGTGATTATGTTATTAAGATACCAATGCAGTTTTGTGTAAATGTCGGTGTTGCCGGGGCAATCGTTATGTATGACCGGCTGACCAGTACGGGGCGTTTTGCCCCGAGACCCGTGCGTGCAGGCGGGCCGACAGAATTTTTGCCTGAACACGTCCATGGCGGACAGGTTATCCGCCGGGACCGAAAAGGTCAAAGCTGAAGCTTACTCTTTGCGTGAAAACCGCTGCTACTGCTGGATGATCAGATTCGGCGGCATCACCGTATCGCAAAGTATGTTTTGAAAAGGTATTTTGAATGAATAGTCGACATCAAGAATTTTGCGTGGCGTGTTTAAGCGGCAATCTTGCCGATATACAAGATTTTATTGATGATACCGATTTTGATATCAGTGCTTCTGTAGATAATACAGATTCTACGGGATTGATCCTGGCGACAAAAAATGGCCAGTATGAAGCTGTCAAGCTGCTTATCAAAGCGGGGGCTGATGTTAACCGAACTGATAATAAATGGTGCTCGGCCCTGCATTATGCGGCGTTGCGGGGGAAT
This sequence comes from Pseudomonadota bacterium, assembly GCA_051745265.1. Classification (GTDB taxonomy): domain Bacteria; phylum Pseudomonadota; class Alphaproteobacteria; order Micavibrionales; family CSBR16-224; genus JBNJDW01. Next base: position 1,795 of record JBNJDW010000041.1, on the reverse strand, counting down.
GAACGCATTGCAACGGCGCTGCTGGCGGGTAATGCCAATCCTGATCTGGCGGATGATGAAGGCTGCACACCTTTGATGCGGGCAGCATCAGCGGGGCATCTTCATGTTTTGCTGCCTTTGCTGGATGCGGGAAGCTTTCCTGATCATATTGATCATAAAGGCAATACCGCATTATTGCATGGGGCTTATAATTTCTGGAATCATGTTGTTGAAACGCTTTTGGATTATGGTGCTGAGGTTAATCACCGTAATCATCAAAATGAAGGGGTTTTGGACGGTATGGATCGTAAACGGCGAAAATCTTTGGCAGTGCGTGCCAATAAAACAAGAAAAGTCATAGGATATGCTCAAGGAAGAAAAGCCTATATAGACAGAATTAGCAACGAAGTAAAAAATGAAAATATCCTCAGCCCCTGTTTTAATGATAATGCCGGATCTGCGCAGGAGGCCTTGATCCGTGCCGCGGCATCGGATCAGTTTGGTGCTTATCTCGACAAAATGATTCAGGAAAATCAGCGTCCGGATGTTGCTATGCTGACACGGCGCAATCATATGGATGTGTCCGCGATGGATGTACTGCTTGCCAAGAGAAAATTTAATGAACTTTGCCGGGCAGATCTGTGGACAGGGCAGGAAGATCAGCTTTGCACTCTGCAAAAAGAGGTCTTGAAAGGCTGGCAGCAGCATGTCTATAACGATGAACTGGTCAGCCTGAAGGCGCAGATGCAAGTCGAGCAATGGACAAAAAAATCCACCCGGCCCAAACTTAAAACCCGTCGTCAGGGATAAGCACAAGCGGATAAATGCCGATTCTTTTTGTTGTGCGATGCAGAAATACCATAATATTTTAGAATAATATTCCCCAACCCCGATATTTTTAATAACATAATTATTCTGTCAAATAAAAATGCCTAATTAAATCTCAATTTTAATGCTGCACTGCGTTATTTATGGTTTTGCTGATAACCGGAGTGCTAAAATAACAGACACACGTTATGTAATTAAAGGAAAGAAGAGAGAGTAGGAAAACATGTTTGTATTTGACCATAAAGAATTCGATCAACATGAACGTATCGGCTTTTTCCATGATGCAGAAACGGGCCTAAAAGCAATTATTGCCATTCATAATACAAATTGCGGCCCGGCATTGGGTGGCTGCCGCATGTGGGATTATGCGAGTGAAGAAGAAGCCATTACCGATGTTCTGCGTTTATCACGGGGCATGTCATACAAGGCAGCGATTACCGGCCTGCCGCTGGGCGGTGGTAAATCTGTTATTATTGGCGATGCCAGCAAAATCAAGACAGCTGAAATGATGCGCGCTATGGGCCGTGCTGTTCAGCAAATGGGCGGTGATTATATTATTGCCGAAGATGTCAGCACATCTGTAGAAGATATGGAACAGGTGGCAAAAGAAACTTCTTTTGTTGTCGGTCTGCCTGCAAAACAGGGCAGCGGCTCCGGTGATCCGTCACCATTGACCGCCTATGGTGTATTTGTTGGCCTGAAATCGGCGGTAAAAACCCGTCTTGGTCGTACAGATCTAAGCGGTTTAACCGTCGCTGTGCAGGGGCTTGGTAATGTCGGCTATAACCTGTGCCGTCACCTGCATGAAGAAGGCGCAAAACTGATTGTAACAGATATCAATACCGAATCTGTCGATATGGCAGTGAAGGAATTCGATGCCGTTCCTGTGGGCCTTGATGAAATCTATGATTTCGATGCCGATGTTTATGCGCCTTGCGCCCTTGGTGCAACACTGAACGACGATACACTGGCACGGTTAAAGGTCAGC
>JBNJDW010000040.1:0-12348 GCA_051745265.1 Pseudomonadota bacterium | reverse complement strand
TAAAGCGACCTCTTTCATTTCGTATTGATTACGCTTAGCTACCAATCTGGAAGCCAAGGCCGCAATCATCACTGGTTACAGTTTCATCATAACCATCGGCGACGCAGCTGGCGTCAACGCCGTAGCCAAGAACATAACCACTGTCCGCCTGGCCATCATCCATTTTCCGGTCGATCTGCGCTGCACGCAGCGGAGAAAGAGGCTGGCTGGCTGACGTTGCGGTCGGTGTACCCGCAACAGCATTCTGCAGGACCAAAACATTACCTGACGGAGACGATGCCCAAGGTGCACCCAGACTTCCGTCACCATGTTTGGCATGGAAACCGCCACCAATCCGGGCGGTCGGATGGGTTTCACCCCATGTTGCTGTCGCACCGCTGTCTTCCGCCATATCCGTTACACCGGAAATCAGATTGGCCTTTGCCAGATGCAACCAAAAGAGAGTCGGCTCTTCGTCCATACCTGCCTGAGCAGAATCCACACCACCAGATGTTCCAATGATGTTATCGCCTGTACCCGCTGCTGCTACGCAAGTGGCACTACAATTTGGCAAACGATTTTCCGGACTCACCATATCACCCGGTAGCGAGCTATATGTATCCTGGAAGGTTGTTACAGCGGCTTCATAAGAACGCACCTGCGCAATGGTTGAAGTTACACGGGCATTTTCCATGAGCTCCTGCCCTTTAAGGATACCGCCAATCAGAAGACCGATAATGGTCATCACGATGGCAAGCTCCACGAGGGTAAAGCCCTCATTCGACTTGATTGTATGTTTCATTGTATTCTCCCCTTTCCTATATAAGAGATTTTTTAAGGTTCTTATAAAATCCCACCTGTTGGAATTAACAGACCTTAATATTCTGTCCGAACCTTCCTCTATGATCAATTAAAAAAGTTAAGGCTTTGTTGCCAAGACGTACATTTTTTAATCAATATAACAAATTGAGAAGGTATTATGTCTAATAGACTGATTTATTTGAATTTTTTTGCTGTTAGAAACTGCTCAATTTGTCAAAATCATCAATTTTGACGGTCTTGCGAAAATGGGTCGGGGTCTGGCCGGTCCGGTCTTTGAACACCCTGTTAAAGGAAGCAATCGAATTAAAACCGGTCAATCCGGCAATATCCGAAATCGACTGATGGGTGGTGGCCAGCAGATAGCGGGCCTCTTTCACGCGATAACCGTTAATATACTGGGCGAAGTTCATACCAAAACCGGCATTAATGATATTGGAAATCTGCGCCTCGGTCAGGTTGAGCTCCCGCGCCAGATCCGCGCGGCCAAAGCTGGGTTCCTGATACAGTTTGTCGTATTTCATCAGGCTTTCAATATCATCCTTGACCGTTTCCAGTTCCAAGGGCAAGCCCTGCACCCTACTGGCGGATTTTTGCAGCTTTAACGCCGGGGGATAGACCCGGAAAATCAAGGTCGAGATGATATAAACAAAAACCAGACCCAGTAAAATACAGGCGGTCAGGAAAGTTTGCATGCTGACATCATCATTCAGATACCACAGGCTGAGACCGATCAAGGCAATATTCACGGTCAGAAAGCTGATAATCAGCCAATAGCGTTCGCTGCTGTTTTCCTGACGCAGAAATTCAGCACGGCTGATTTTGCCATCTGCCAGCCAGAGGAAGCACAGGCTTTGCGCGATAATGCCGCCGGACAGGAACAGTTGAAAACTTTCAACGCATAAAAGGCCGGTGGCGCAGCTGTTCATCAGATTGGCCAGCACGGCTGTCGCCAGCGTAAAAACCGGCACAACCGCAATCACTGTATATCGCCAACGGCGCAGCCTGCGACCTGGAAGCAGTATGGATAAAATCATCAGAATGCTTAAGGGCACCGTCATGGACCAGACAAACCAGATTATAAAATCAACGACAAGCGGGTCAGCCACCAAGCGATAGGCCAGATGCAGGACAAAAGCCGAGGTTAGCATGACAAAATAGGCAATATAGGGAAAAGCCGCCCGCAAGGATGTCATCCGCAAGGTAATATGAACCAGCAATAACAGCGATTGCGCCAGCCCCAAAATGGCCAGCAGCTCTGTCAGCGAAAATGTAATCGAAGGTAATGGGGGCATAACACCGTGCCGTTTACAGCCGGATTATTCGTCGGCCAGTTCATTTTCAAGATAGTCTTGCATAAATTTGATCTCGCTGCGATGAAGATTTTCGGCAGAGCCTAAAATCGCCTTCATCAAATCGCGCGCCGCCTGTTTTTCGCCTTGATCGGCCAGAACAAAAGACGGCATATGCCGCGTCCAGAGCGGCAGATCAAGATCTTTCTTACCCATATCAGAAAGCTTATAGGCCATCTCCAAAGCACGTTCATTATCATTCGCCCGATAACGCGCCATATAAATAGCCTGCGCCAGCCAGCGCCAGTTGTTAATTTTATCGGGGTTGCTGCCGACCACATCCAGAAAATTGACCATATGCATGCTGTCTTCAGGATCCCGCGTTGCCCCGAAATAATAGGCGGCAATAACCGGCAGAAAATCAGATCGTGAATCAAGCTCATAGAATAACATCAGCCAGTCTTCCAGGCGGGCGTAATTATACTCTGACAGCGGCACAACCCGGCCACCGGCATCGCCCAGATTCTGCATTGTCAAAGCTGAAAACCGGTATGCCAGCTGGGCATCGCCAAGCGTTGTGACCAATAAGCCGTTTTTATCGGGCACCGGCGGCACGCCCGACCAGCCAACCCGTGTATCTTTGGTCACAAACCATGTCACTGCGGTCAGAAACACCGCAACGGCAAGGGCAATTTTATACGGTAACGGGGCTTTGGTTTCACGCATCTATCAAAACTGCTTTCTGACAAAATCATATACAGTACAAATAATCAGAAATCCTGAAAAAACAATTCCCTGCGCTGCGATAAACCAGACAACGCCGGTATTCTTGATAATCGACTGCGACCAGCTGCTGGCGAAACGATCAGCCTCATAGCTCTGCAAGCTTTCAGACCCATAGACCAACCAGCTGGTCTGGCCCATCAGATCAAGACGCGGCACAAAAATTGAAATCACTTCGATAATCTGGCCCAGTATCAAAGTCATTGTGCTCTCAGCAGGTACAGATGAAATGCCCAGAATGACACCCATCATCCGCGCCAGCGCATAAACCGCAAAACAGGCCAGCGCCGCGCCCGCCGCACTGGACAACACCATCGAGAAAAACAGCGCGACAATCGATAAAATCACAAACTCAACCAACAGGCTAAGACCCCAGACTGCCCAACCGAAAAGATCCGGTTGGCCGGTAGCCAGCACCACACCGGAAATAACCAGAGCAATGAAAAAGGAAATCAGCCCAAAGGCCACTGCATGGCTTAACACATAATCCAGCCGCGATATCGGCCGCGAGAGCATGAATTCAACTTCCTTGCTTTCAAAAGCGCGGCGGATATAAAAACAGGTAAACAGGATAACACATAAGGCGCCCAGAAAGCGCATGGCCCCCGCGGAATAGACCATGGCAAACTGATCCTGCTCGGTCACCGTGGCAGAGCCAAGAAAGATCGCCAGGCTGCTGGCAACCACCAGCAGCAGGACAAAAGTTGTGAGCAGTTTGTCACGCAAAGCTGCCGTCAGAACGAATTTTACTATGGGTCCGGACACCATATTGTCTTACCCCTTTTCAGGTTTTGAGATTAGAAACTGAAAGGCCGACGATCCTGACCGTATTTACGATACAGTTCTTTATCCGTTTGATGGAGGTTTGAGCCCGGGATCAAGGTTGCTTTCAGGAAAATAACCAGCTCGGTTTTTTCAATACGGTCGACCTTGTTTTTAAAGGCATTGCCGAACATTGGCAGGCTTGACAGAACCGGGACGCCTTCTTCTTCGACATCGTTACGGTCACGCATCAACCCCCCCATAATGACAACTTCGCCGGAGTCCATTTTGACGATAGAATCAATTTCCTGCACAGACATCTGCGGTACCAGATTCACCAGGCCCTCTATGGATTCTGGATCATCCAGACCACTGACCAGTGCGGCCAGGCGCGGTGTTGGATCCTCAACCGTATCGGTCACGGAAGACACCGTCGGACGCAGGGCCAGAGAGATTTCACCGGTTTCAGTATTAATCGCCGGCAGAACAGAGATCACGATCCCTTCAGGAACCGACCGGATGTCCGTATCAACCTGAATACGGTCCCGTTCATTTTCATCTTCAGCCGTTTCGACATCAACATCAAATTCAAAGAACACCCGGTTTTCAACAACGTTCAAAACCGCCGACTGGTGATTCATAACCGTCAGGCGCGGACTTGATAAAGCCCGGACGGTACCAAAGCGGCTGATCGCACTGACCACGGCGCCCAGTTCATTACCGCCATCCAGCGTCGCTGTAAAACCATTACCACTCGAGGTCGGTGTTGAGAAGCTCTGACGGGCAAAATCAACGGAAAATCCGAGGATACCATCAGATACTTCGTTCCAGTTAATACCGGCGGAGAATTCATCAGACAGCGAAACTTCAAGGATCTTGGCTTCGATCAGCACCTGAGACATAACAGTATCGCGCAGTTTATCCAGATATTCCTTAACGGCATTATGCTGGCGGTGTGATGCATAGACCGAAATCCCACCAGACTGGCGGTTGATCGAAAAGGTTGCCGGTGCATTGGGCATGGCCGGCTCATCAGCCTCGGTCGGGAATTGGACATTCAGTGACGGCGCGTCGCCCTGACCATTCATTTCCTGTCCCGGCATTGTGCCCGGTACCGGTTCCACCACCGGATCGACCAAAGACGACATGGTGACATGGTTATCAGATGAAGACAGGATCTGTTCGATATTGTCGTTCAATTCACCCCAGAAATCTGATTCTGCTGCGCTGTCAACACTGGCACCGGAGCCGACCTCTGCCTCGTCACCCGAAACAACGGAAACATCCAGATTAATGTTGCTTTCCAGTGAACGAATAATATTGACGTAATCAATGCGGTACGTTTTGTGGAACGGACGATCAAGCTGTACGCGCAGCAGGCCATCATCAAGCTTATAACGCAAACCGGCCATATCTGAAATACGGTTAATCACCTCATCAAAAGGACGGTTACGGGCGGTAAAGATGATCGAGCCCTGAATTTGCGGATCCATTTCAATATCAAAACCGGCCTGTTTGGTCAGTTCGAACAACAGATCACGGATCGGCACGGTCTGATTGACAGACACAGAAACCAGCGGCATCGGTTCATCAAAGGATTCCGGTGTCGCGACATGTGGCTGTAAGGCCGGAATATTATCAGATTCAAAACTTGTTAAATCCTCAGGCGGCCGTTCAGACAGGTCGCGGCGGTAATCTTCACGCTCAAGCTCGGCCGAGCGGTCATATTTCATTTGATTTTCTGCCATATCACAGCCTGTCAGCAAAACAGCCAGCCCCATAACAGCGATAATCGTCGCTGCCTTGATATGTGCAAAACGGAAAAAAGAAGTCTCTGATAATGTATGCATGAAAATGCCCTAAGATTGTTCGCGAATGACGCCTGAACCCTTCTGCCCGACCGGGCAAAACAGTTCCGTCCTTTAATTTTTACAGTGAGAGACGGGACGTGTCAATCTGTGACGTCCCCCCAGACCCATTATTTTCATCCCCCTGACCATTTTCACCACGGCCATAATTCGTCTGGCGGAGTTTCATACGCATATCCGCCGGAATGTCGGCTTCAGCAACGGCCGTATCTTCGGAAATCTGCCCCGATTTATAAAGATCAAGCAGGGATTGATCAAAAGTTTTCATACCAATTGAAGCATTCTGAACCATAACCTCTCGTATTTTGCCGGTTTCGCCTTTCAGGATCAACTCCTTGATCAGCGCTTCATTGAGCATGATCTCCAGCGCCAAAGCCAGACTGTCATCCGTACGGTTAACCAGTCTTTGGGCAATAACAGCCCGCAGGTTCAAGGATAAAGCAATGCGGATCTGCTGCTGGCGGTCTTCGGGAAAGAAATTGATAATCCGTTCAATCGCCTGCGGCGCATTATTGGTATGCAGTGTTGCCAGACACAGATGCCCGGTTTCCGCCGCACTGATCGCCTGCTCCATGACTTCGGCATCGCGGATTTCACCAATCAGAATAACATCGGGTTTTTGCCGCAAGGCATTTTTCAGCGCCACATTATAAGACGCGGTATCAATCCCGACCTCGCGCTGGGTGACGATGCTCTTTTTATGGGCGTGATAATATTCGACCGGATCTTCAATGGTAATGATATGACCGGCCTTATGTTGATTGCGGTAATCAATCATCGAGGCCAGCGAGGTCGATTTCCCCGAAGAGGTCACCCCGGTAACCAGAATAAGGCCCCGGCGGCTCATTGAGAGTTTTTCAACCAGCGGCGGCAGATTAAGCTCGGCAAAATTAGGAATTTCCGAGGTAATACGGCGGATGACCATAGCATTATGTTGCCGCTGACGCAGGACATTAATCCGAAACCGTCCGCGTTCGCCCATATCGAGCGCGATATTCAATTCAAAATTCGTTTCAAATTCACGGCGCTGACGACTGGTCAGAACTTCGGCCAGCATATGGTCGATATCTTCATCACTCAGTTCGGTTTCTGATATTTTTTTCAGGCCATTTTCACGGCGCAAAGTCGCGGGCACCCCGACCGTTAAATACAGATCGGTGGCCTTTTGTTCAATCATCTGGCCTAAATAATTATATATTGCACTTGTTACGGGTTGATTCAAAACGAGTAGCCTCCGTCATCAGCTGGTTGCGTCTCCGGTTCTTCGCGGCGCTGCGGCTGTGCCGGGCCCGGGTCAGATACCGGCGGCGGTGATGCCGGACGTCCAGCTTGTTGTTGCTGATTTTGTTGCGGTGGGGACGAATCCTCGCCGCTGCCCATATCTTCTGACAGTGATTCTTCGGCTTCATCAAAATCACTGCTGTCATCGGCGCTTTCCCGCAAGGCATCCTTGGCCGTTTCTTCGCCGATAATACCTGACTGGAACAGATCATTGATAGAATCTTCCATCGTCTGCATGCCATAACGGGAACCGGTCTGGATCATCGAATAAATCTGTGCCAGCTGATTTTCACGGATCAGGTTACGAACCGCATTGGTGCCGACCATGATTTCGTGCGCGGCCACCCGGCCACCACCGGCACGGCGCAGCAGGGTCTGGGCAACGACGCCCTGTATCGAACTTGCCAACATGGCCCGGACCATGCCTTTTTCCGCTGAGGGAAACACGTCAATAATACGGTCAATGGTTTTGGCCGCCGAGTTGGAGTGCAGCGTCCCAAAGACAAGGTGCCCGGTTTCCGCCGCGGTCAGGGCCAAAGATATGGTTTCATAATCGCGCATCTCACCGACCAGAATAACATCGGGATCTTCCCGCAGCGCACTTTTCAAAGCGCGGGAGAAAGATTTGGTATCGTTATGAACCTCACGGTGATTGACCAGACTTTTTTGTGAGTCATGGAAAAATTCCACCGGATCCTCAACCGTCAGAATATGTTTTTGATATTTATTATTAATATGATTGATCATCGAGGCCAGCGTCGTCGATTTACCAGAACCGGTCGGACCGGTGACCAGAACCAGACCTTTTTCCAATTCAGCCAGATGACGAATCACCTTGGGCAGGTCAAGCTGCTCCATGGTTGGAATATCGGACGGAATAATCCGGAAAACAGCCGCCGCCCCGCGCCGATTGGTAAAGGCGTTAACACGAAAACGGGCATCTTCGCCAAGTGAGATGGCAAAATCGAGCTCCTGCTCGCGCTCAAGCTCGGCCCGCTGGTCTTCGGTCATCACCGAATAAAGCATGTTTTTAATATCATCCGCATGCAAGGCATCGGCCTTAACCCGCTGTAGATGGCCATCAATACGAACAATCGGCGGATTGGTCGCGCTGAGATGCAAATCCGACGCATCGTTATCCAGCGTAAATTTTAAAAGCTCTGTAATGTCCACTGTAATACCCCTGAAGATTATTTATAAGGATCCTCTGACTTCTCCCATACTATAACCGCTATTTCCTACAATATCGTTAAAAAACCGTCTTTTTGGCACAAAGCAGAAAAATAAAAGCCGCCACCAGCGCCGGGCCGAACGGAAACCGTTCTTCACCGGTTATTTTGCGCCAGACCAGCGCAAAGACAATACCAAAACCGCCGGACAGCATCATAAACATCGGCAGGGATTCAAGCCCCAGCCATATGCCGGCCGCGCCGAAGAATTTAATATCGCCGCCGCCCAGCGCCTCTTTTTTCAACACATGGCTAAAGACCAGCGCCAGCACCAACGCCACCAGAAAGAAAGCACCGCCGCCGATGAGCGCTGATTTCATAAGCTCGGCCGCTTCCGGATCCGTAACCGGTCCATAAGCCATATAGGAGATCACCGCCGCCAGACCGCCCAAAGCCAGAACCGCATTCAAACGGTCCGGGATAATCATATGATAGATATCAACCATCAGAACAGTGACAATCACCGGCGTCATAACCACCAAGATCAGACTTTGCGCTGTATAGCCGTAAAGCAGGAAAAATGTCACACACAGTGTGATGGTCAGTATTTCCGTGATCGGGTAAACATAAGGGATCACAGCCCGGCAATATCGGCAGCGGCCCCGGTTAAAGGCCCAGGACAAAACCGGCACCAAATCAAACCAGGCCAGTTCATGATCACATTTGGGACAGGCCGATCTGGAATATTTACCGCGCCGCCCGCGGCGGCCCATGGGGATATTACGCGGCAGGCGATACGTCCAAGCGGTGGCAAAACTGCCAAGACAGGCCCCCAGCAGGACAATAATCACCAGCCAGAATCCCTGATAGGCCGGTACAAAGGTCTCGGCAAAGATCGTTCCCCAGACCGGCATTACCGGAACATGGACAGACGTTGTTCAATCGCGGCTACGGGAACGGTCTGTTCCCCGGTTTGCATCCGCTCACGCGCCAGGGCCTGACGGTAATAGCTGGCGGCCTTGACACGATCGCCACCGCGGTCGTAAATCACCGCAAGGTTATAGGCGATGGATGCATTGCCCTGATCGGCAGCATAGGCCGATTCCAACAGGCTGATGGCTTCGCCAAGCGAACCGATGTCTGCCTTGGCCAATGCCAGTTGTACAGTCACACCTGTATGTGACGGATATTTCTGACGCAGACGGGATAATTTATCCATGGCATATTCCGGATTCTGAGCTGACAGAATACCGATCATATTGGTCAGCGCCTCCAGATTTTCAGGGTCTTCACGCAATACCTGTTCATAGGCGGCCAGTGCCTCACTGTCGCGATTTAACCGCTGTAATGAAACCGCGCGGCCCAGCTGGGCGGCCGGATCATTCGGGCTGTTTTCATAGATGTCATCAAACAAAGACAGGGCCCGAACATTATTACCGTAACGCAACGCCCGTTTGGCCGCCCTCAATGTTGAATTCCGTTCCGCCGGACCGCTTTCGCGCTCTACAACATAGAAATTTTCCGGCTTGGGGCGGATCATCGCATCAGCCTCGATATCCTCAAGACTTTGGGTTGGCATCGGTGATGATGGTGCGGCCATGCTTTGACCTTCAAATTGGCCGCTGTTATTGACCAGCATCTGTTCCGTCGTATTAGCGTCTGCACTTTGGCCTTGAGTCTCGGTCGGAATTGTTTCATCAGCCATCAGGCTTTCAATCAATTCCCGCTGCAGAGCTTCATCAATTTCATCCTGTGATTCAGGTGTCTGGCTTGGCATCTGTTCCAGCTCCGCCTGCGAAGGCTGCTGGATCAAGGCCTCTTCCGTCTGCGGCATGGCATCTTCCAGCGTCAGTTCCGGGAGCTCATCCTCATCATCATCTGCGGCACCGGTCTCTTCATCTGTTGCCGCGGTTTCGGCGCCTTCTTCCGGTTCCGTTGAGATGCCCAGCGATTCAAGATCAACTTCCTCTACGGTTTCGGTCACTTCCGGTACGGCTGGAACATCAGCCGTTTCCCGCTCCAGATCGGTAAGGTCCTGATCCGTATCCATAGGCATATCGGCAGGCATATCCGTTGAAAATTCTGTGTCTTCTTCCCCCGGCATGCTATCTTCCGGCACTGCGGTCAGCGCACCCGGCTTTGGCGCACCTTCTGGGGCCAGAGTCTTATCCGTGTGAACGGCGGGCGGCGCTGTTGGCGGCGTCGACTGACTGGCCATATAAAAATAAGCCCCGCCGGCAGCGGCAATAACCAAAGCGCCCAGCGCGGTATATTTTACCAGCGGGCTTTTCTTGGGCGCAGTGGATGACGGTGCAGCCCCTGTATCATCAAACACGACATCATCAAAATCATCATTCGGTCCGTTTGAATCATTGTCCCGATTCTGCGTTCCGGTGATCGGCGGATCATTTTCTATTGTCATACTGTTTTCTACCCTTTCAATGAATAGCTACGAAGAAGAATCCTTGCTTCGCTTGGCGGTGGATTTTGTTGTTGATGTTTTTCTAACGACGACATTATCAGAGCCGCCTTCAATAATGGTTAAAAAGGCCCGTTCCAGATAATCCGCATCGGCCTTGGCCTTTAAGGCTTTTGGCGTACCGACAAATTTCAGCTGCCCGTCATGGATAACACTGACCCGGTCACAGAGCTCATCCATATCAGCCAGAATATGCGAGCTTAAGAAAACAGTAATCCCCCGTTTGCGGCAGCTGAGAATCTCATCTTTGACGCGGGCGCGGGCGCGGGGATCAAGGCCGCTCATCGGTTCATCCAGAATCATCAGCGGACATTTGGTCAACAGCGTGCCCATCAGGCCGATTTTCTGGCGCATGCCTTTAGAATAGGTATGAACCCGCCGGTAAAGCGCCGCCCGGTCAAGGGCCAGGCGGTCTGCTGCCTGCAATACTTTTTGTTCATTGAAATCTTTTTTATACAGTTTCAATGAAAAACGGACAAATTCCATGCCGGTTAAAAAGCTGGGCGGTTCAAATTTTTCAGGCAGATAGGCAATTTTATATTTGGTTTTGGGATCAATAACTGTTTTGCCTTCGATCTCAACCTCACCCATGGACGGTTCCATCAGGCCGAGCAGAATTTTAATAAAGGTGGTCTTACCGGCACCGTTCAGGCCCATCAGGCCAAAGGTCTCGCCCCGACTGACATCAAAATTGATATCAGAAATAACGTCGCCTTCGTCATAGCCGGCTGCAACGGCTTTTGACCGTATGGCATATTTCTGCCGCGCTGTGGATTTCGAAGTCATTTCGCCGGATCTCCCCTTGAGATTTTGTGCATTCTACTGTTATTCGTCTTCATTAATGTTAAAGGCCCCCGCCCCCGGTTGCAAGCATAGCACCTGTCAGCCCGGCAACATAATCCCTGTATTGATATCGTAAACCTGATTTGGCCGCAGCCGTATACGGATAATTTTCTTTAAGACATTATCGAACCATTTCAGATCAACAAAATCCTCGGTCACCCGGACACCAATCATTTCCGGCGGCCTGTTATACGGTGTGATCCGCATACCGTTCAGCCAGATCATCCATTCATCCGGGTTGGAATAGGTAATCCCCGATAACCGCAATCTTCTGTTCTTTGGCTCTTCTGCGTCATCGTCATCTGAAACAACATCCGAATCAATGCCGGACAGCGACATACGAATACGGATAATATCATTTTCGGTGAAAAACAGGCTCTGGTTAAAAGGTTGATAAGGTGTGCCAATCCGGATCGGCGGTTCTTCTTCCGGGTCTTCATCCTGTTCTGCGGTGTTATTCGCTGTATCCGTCTGTTGCTGCTGCGCCGTTTGTTCGGGTGATGTGGCCGGTTGATCCTGAGCTGTCGCCTGCTGCGGTATAACAAACACAGCCGATACGGCCGCCAGAACGAAAGCCAGCGCCATATATTTTGTCAAAGATTTTGCCATATCTGTTTTCATCATCAAACCTTCGCTGCTATCGCTGCGCCCCATCCATATCCGAGGCACTGTCATCATCTTCTTCAAGCATGGTCAGCCACTGAAAATCAGCTGTTGCCGTCACAAAACTGGACCGGTCTTCAGCATCATTCATTTTATCAAGAGTATCCGACGTGACTTCATCGCTGCGTTCAATGTTCAGGCTTTTTATCCGAACATGTCCGGGAAAGCTGTTATTCATCAGATAGACAAAACGGTAAATATCAATATCGGTATAGGCCTGGATATCACTTATCCTGATATTACTCATGATCAGGCGGTGCTCGGCATCGCTCGCCCGTTCATCATCAATATCCACCAGAGGATCAATGGCAAAATCTGTTGACTGCACACCACTGTCCGCACGGACATCCTGGATCAGCCTTTCCGCCTGAAAACGATCCTGCGTCTGGAAAAAGCCACTGCCGTCAAGC
>JBNJDW010000039.1:0-12486 GCA_051745265.1 Pseudomonadota bacterium | reverse complement strand
TTATTGATTGCGGCAGAGCCGGTCACGGCGATGTATGTGCTGGGGATTTCCTTATTGGGCGGTATGGTGACCGGCATGGTCGTCGATATGATCCATGGCCCGAATTTTCTGCGCATGGGGCAGAAAGAGGACAGCGCCACGGCTTCTGATTTTTCGGAGACCGGTCAAACCGCATCCATGGTTATGAAACGTCTGGAATGGTTTGCCTTTCTGGTCATGTTACCGGGCATGGTTGTCGGTGGGATGATGGCTTTCCAGATCGAAATCCCGCCGGATCTTGAAAACGGTCTTGGGCTGGTCGGTATTTTCAGTCTGGTCGCCGTCTGGACGGGTTTGAACGGGCGTATTCCTATTGCCAATTTTGTCTCTGATGAAGGTGGCTACAGCCTGATCAGCCGGGTGATCGAAGATACGGCTTTTATTACCATCTGGGTGGTGGTGGCCTTCTTCCTGTTTGAATTTGCCGTCAATGTTCTTGATCTTGATCTCAAGGGGTTGTTTACGGCTGTGGGCTGGACATTGCCATTGATGGGGGTTCTGGTCGGTTTTCTGCCCGGCTGCGGGCCACAGATTATTGTCACGACTTTATACCTGAATGGTTTTATTCCGCTGTCTGCCCAGATTGGCAATGCGATCAGTAATGACGGTGATGCCTTGTTCCCGGCCATTGCCGTCGCCCCCAAAGCGGCGATCATTGCAACCTTATACAGCGCAATCCCGGCTATGATTATTTCCTATAGTTATTTCTTTTTGTTTGAGTGATTTTTTTTATTTATCTGCTGTTCTATAATGGACTTTTGGTCTGATTTGTTTTACCTGTTTTCGGAATACTTAAAATTTCCGTATGGCGGGGGTAGATTATGAAGTCACGGAAGCCACGTTTACAGCTTAACCCCTATAACCATATCTTCAACCGCCTGCAATCCATCGCAGCGTTGCTGATCAGTTTTGGGATCATGTGTTTCGGCCATGCCCTGCTGAATACCGTTGTTGGTCTCAGGGCCACGACGGAAGGGTATTCGGATATTGCCATTGGTTTGATTGCGTCCGCCTATTTTGTCGGTTTTATTTTCGGAACGATGATCTGCGCCCCTTTGATCAGCAGGGTCGGCCATATTCGGACATTCGGCGTTTTTGTCTCTGCCGCATCCGCTGTGACGCTGGGGCTTGCCATCTATGTCGAGCCTGCGACCTGGATTTTTGCCCGGCTGGTTTACGGCGCCTGTATTGCGGCCTTGTATATGGTCATGGAAAGCTGGTTGAACCTGATCTGTAGAAACCATGAACGGGGTCAGATATTATCGTTTTATACGATTACCAACTATACCGCCATGGCGATTGGTCAGGCTTTGATCTATCTTGCCAGTCCGGATTCTTTTACGTTATTTGCCGCGGCCTCGATCTTTTTGTCGATGGCACTGATTCCCCTGTCCGCCAGTCAGACGCCGCAGCCGGCAGAGATAGAAGTCGAACATTTTTCCCTGAAAAAGTTGTTTGTGACCTCACGGCTTGCAACGGTGGGTTGTTTTTCAACCGGGGCGATTATGGGCTCTTTCTGGGGGATCGGGGCTGTGTTTCTCAGCCGGATCGGCATGACCAACCCACAGGTCGCGCTGTTTATCGGGGTGATGTATCTGGGCAGTATGGTGCTGCAATGGCCGATCGGTTATTTCTCTGACAAAGTCGGCCGCAGACAGATGATTGTCGCCATGGAGGTTTTGGCCATCGGCATTGCTTTGTTTTTGTTTTTCACGCCTTTTGACGGGACGACCAATGTGCTGGTAAAATATATGATTGCCGCGCTTTTCTTCGGCGGGGTCAATAATGCGCTTCATTCGCTGTTTATCGCTTTGGTTAATGATTATCTGAGACCGTCGCAGGTTGTTCGGGCCAGTGGGACATTATTGAATATTAATGCAACGGGCGCGATTATCGGTCCGCTTGTCGCCACGTTAGTGATTTCTGTGACCAGTGATTACGGGTTGATGCTGTATAGCGCGCTGGTCGCGGTGCTGATTTTAGGCTTTGCGATTTATCAGATTATTCGTGGCGAGGAAGCCCCTGTCGAGGTAAGCGACTTTGTCGCTGTGCCCCGGACCGGATTTGGGGTCAGCGGGCTCTATCCAGTGGAGGAGCCAGAACAAAAGGATAAGTGACAGCCCCTGAAATATCTGGTAAAAACAGCTAAATCAATCATGGGGAATGATCATGTCAGATAAACAGCTTTGCACACGTTACGCACCGTCACCGACCGGTTTTTTACATCTGGGCGGGCTTCGCACCGCTTTGTATAACTGGCTGTTTGCCAGAGCCAATAACGGCAGATTCCTGCTGCGGATTGAAGATACCGACCGTGTCCGTCATCAGGAAGCCAGCGTCGAACAGATACTTGAAGCCATGCACTGGATTGGCATGGATTGGGATGAAGAACCGGTTTTCCAAAGCCAGCGCGGCGATCTTTATCGGAATTACCTTGATAAGCTGATTGAGCTTGATATGGTCTATCCGGCCTTTGAAACCATGGAAGAACTGGACGCCATGCGCCAGAAAGCCATGGCCGAAAAACGTCCGGCGGTGTATGACCGATCCGCCCTGAAATTGTCAAAGGATGAGGCGCAGGCAAAAATTGAAGCCGGCGTGCCCTATGTCCTGCGTTTTAAAACCCCGGAAAGCGACGAAACCAAAGTCCCTGATTTGCTGATGGGCGGCGAAGACTGCCGTTTTGCCAATAACCAGATCGGTGATTTTGCCATTACCCGGCCGGGCACGGTCGATGAGCCTTTGCAGCCGCTGTATAACTTTGTGGTCACCGTCGATGATGCGTTGATGGGCATTTCCCATGTCATCCGCGGCGTTGAACATCTGGGCAATGCCGCCAGACAAACGCTGCTCTATCAGGCCTGGGGTTTTGACGTACCGCAATTCCTGCATTTGCCGTTGATTATGAAGGGCGGCAAAAAGATGAGCAAGCGCGATGAAGATGCCGATCCGCGCTATCCTGTCAGTGTCACCGCCCGTCGGCAGCTGGGCTATTTGCCTGAGGCCACGGCAAATTACATTGCCTTGCTGGGCTGGACAGCGCCGGATGAAAAAGAACTGTTCGAGCTGGAAGAACTGATTCAGGCCTTCAGTCTGGAACGTTTCAGTAAATCAAATGCCAATTTTGACGAAGATAAATTTTTGCACATCAATGGCTGGCATATCCGTAACATCGAAAATGATGATCTGGTCAGCCGGATCAAACCGTTTTTGACCGAGGTGGGTTTTGCGGCGGATGCCGATTGGTTGCCGCAGGCCGTCAGTCTGGTTAAGGAGCGCTGTAGCCTGCTGGCCGATTTTTCTGATGCGCTGGCCTATTTCTATACAGCGCCTTCAGAGTATGAAGAAAAAGGCGTCAATAAATTCTTTAAAACCGAAATTTCCGATACCGTGCTGGCAACCGTTGCCGGACGTCTTGCCAAGGCCGATGATTTTACAGCCACAGCGCTGGAAGCTTTGCTGCACCAAACGGTTGAGGATATGGAACTGAAATTCGGCAAATTCGGCCCGGTAATCCGTTTGGCCCTGACCGGACGCATGCAAAGCCCTGGCCTTGCCGAAGTCATGGAAATTCTGGGACGGGAGGAGAGCATTAAACGTCTTGAAGCCGCCCGGGATTATATTAAAACCCATCAACTGAGTACGGCGGCATAAATCAAATGAGTTTTCATCAACCGCGCACAGTTTTTTATCATTACCCCTGCCTTGACGGTGCTGTCGCTGCCTGGGCCGTTCATCAAACCTATGGTCAGGAGGCGCGGTATGTCGGGTTGGATCACGCGGATCATAAAATCATTGAAGAGACCATTCTGCGCAATGTAACGCCTGAAACCATAGTCATGTTTGTTGATTTTGCCCCTCATAAGCAAGTGCTGGAAAATATTATTGATCAGGTCAAGGGCATCGAAATTTATGATCATCATATTTCTGCTGAAAAAGATCTGATACTGTACCGTGATCATCCGAAATGCAAAATTCTGTTTGATATGACACGCTCCGGCGCGGGCATTGCTTTTGATGTTTTTGCGCATGGCGATCAACGGCCTTTATTTGTGCAGCTTGTCGAGCAGCTGGATCTGTATCAGCCGGAGAAATTTCATTCATTGGACCAGTTTTTCCTGATCGCGTCTTTTCTGGGTGATCTTGATGTGAAACGGGATCTGGAGCAGATTATCCCTGACATAAATAAATTATGCGAGGTTGAAGATATTACCTGGTTTGAAAAAGCCGGCGAAGTGCCGCGTCAGCATCATTTGGAAAAAATTGATGAGGTGCTTGACCAGATTGGCTTTATTGATATCAGCAGCCTTGAAACGGCGCCCGATTTGACAAGAGTGCCCATCGTCCATGCCGATATGTATACGCTGGGCCATGAATTTATGCCGCGGCTGATGGAAGAATGCGGACACCAGAGCAAGATCGGCATCGTCTGGAGCTATCACGATGATGAAACCGTCAAGCTCAGCCTGCGCAGTGACCAGACCGTCGATGTCAGTCTGATTGCCGGTGAAATCGGTCGCCAATACGGCCAGAATGGTGGTGGCCATGTCGGCGCGGCGGCGGTACGGTTTTCAATTGATCAGTTCAGGGAGTTTGCCCGTGTGGCCGGGCTCTATTTATAATATATCAGCTGTCACGGGCACCGAATAAACCTGTACCCACCCGTATATGGGTCGCACTGAATTTAATCGCGGTCTGGTAATCGCTGCTCATCCCCATACTTAAACAAGGCAGGTCAAATTGACCGGCCAGTTTACGAAGCAGGGCAAAATGCAGGCCCGGCGCTTCATCGATCGGCGGAATACACATTAGGCCGACGATATTCAGTCCCAGCTCTGCTTTTGCCAATTGATAGAGGGAGCCAAGATCCTGCGGCAGAACACCTGATTTTTGTGCTTCTTCACCGGTATTGACCTGAATAAAACACGGGAGATCTTTATTTTGTGCGGCCATTTCTGCGGCCAGCGCCCGGGCGATTTTGGGCCGGTCGATGGTTTCGATGACATCAAACAGCTTGACCGCCTCGGCGGCTTTATTGGATTGCAGCGGCCCGATCAGGTGGAGGGTCTTATCAGGATAGCGCGCGGCCAGATCCGGCCAGATCTTTTGGGCATCCTGAACCCGGTTTTCACCAAAACAGCGTTGTCCGGCCTCCAGCGCCTCGATAATTTTTTCAACAGGCTGGCGCTTGCTGACAGCGACAAGCTTGATATCTTCTGCCTTCCGGCCGCTTTTGAGGGCCGTTTTTTTAATATCCTGCCGTATATCTGTCAGGGTATCCGCAATATCAGCCATGGTCAGCTGTCCAGGTGTTGTAACGGTTTTCCAGCATATCCCAATAGGTTTCTTCCAGTTTAATACCGTAAAGCTGATTGGCCGGTACCACCGTGCCGACAGAAATGACATTCAGTTCGGTCAGGTAATCGCCCAGCATATCAACGCCGACAAAGAACATACCGTAATCCTGCAAGACAGCGCCCAGCTCTTCGCAGAGCATTTCTTCACGCGGGGTCAGGCTGCTGGCCTCAACCGTGGCGCCCTGGGTAACGTTGGCCAGGCTGTCAGCGTCTTTGGGCACGCGCAGCAGGGAACAGACAGGCTTGCCATCAAACATGATGATCCGTTTGTCGCCTTTGGCGGCGTCCGGAATATACTGTTGCAGAATAAAAGGCTCATGATCATAAGCGGCATACAGGTCGTTAAAGCGGGCTTCGATATCGGCGGGTTTTTCCTTGATACGGACAATGCCTTTACCGCCAAAGCCGTTCACCGGTTTGACAATGACGTCACTGTGCCTGTTTAAAAACGCTTCGAAATGCGCCGGATGCTCGCATATGGAATAGGGGACAATAAAATCCGGGAAATTCGAGATAAAGAATTTGCCGTGCATTTCACGGATGCCGCGCGGATCATTGCTGATAAAGACTTTATCGGCCAGCGCGTCCAGAATATAAAAAGTATTCATCCGTTTATAGCCATCAGGGTTGGAACGCAGCAGAATCATGTCATAGTGGGCAAGATTCTTGATTTCCGGACTGCCAAGATCGAAATAGGACTCAAAATCACCGGTGAGTCGCATCTCCCGGACCCGCCCCAGAACCTTTCCATTTTGCAGGCAGAGTTCAGCCGCTGTGCAGTAGTCTATATGGTATCCGCGGGTTTGGGCCTCGTTGATCAGGGCCAGTGTCGTTTCCTTGCCCGGCTTTAATTCGGGAACCGGATCGCCGATAACGAGTATGTTAAGTGCCATTGATTCGTGCCTTTTTATGTAAAAAAGAGTTTTGTTTATCTATTCTATATATCTGATAACAAAGAACTCTTAAACGAAAAACCGAAATTAAAGTGAAATTGTGGCGATTTTGTGGTAAGATGCGTTTGTCGTAACAACATATAGGTTCTTTTATGGAATGCTGGATACTTTTTGACGGAGACTTTGAATCCCACCAGGCTGGTGCTTACGAAGTTCGCCGCTTTATCGAAGCCGGAAGACGGCAAGGTATAAATGTTTCTGTGTATCGCCCTGAGCAATTCGATTTGATTGTGACCCGTGATGACCGTGACAGTGTGATGATTGACAGTCATGTTGTCCAACTTCCAGATTTTGTTATGACCCGGATTTCCGCGGATGTGACATATTTTACCTTGGCGGTTATTCGCCATCTGGAGCGCCTTGGCGTGCCGTGCTTTAACGGTTCAGAAGCCATGGAAGCTGTAAAAGACAAAATGCATTCACAGCAGATGATGGCGGAATTCAATCTGCCGGTGCCTAATACCATGCTGGCCAAATTTCCTATTGATATGGATATGGTTGAGCGCACAATCGGTTTTCCGGTTGTCGTGAAAACCCTGGTCGGTACACATGGCAGTGGCGTTTTCCTGTGTGATACACGGGAAAAATTTGATGATTTGATGCAATTGGTCAATGAAACCAGCCCGAATCTGCATATTATCTTTCAGGAATTTATTGCCGCCAGCTTTGGCCGGGATCTTCGGGTCTTTGTTATTGATGGCCGTGCGGTTGCTGCCATGCAGCGTAAATCGCATGATGGCAGCTTTAAGGCCAATTACTCCCGCGGCGGGTCGGCTGAAGCCTTCGAATTAACGCCGGAGATCGAGCAGCTGGCCATTGAAAGTGCCCGGGCGCTTAATCTGGATATTGCCGGTATTGACATTCTGTTTGACCGTGACGGTTACCAGATTTGTGAAGCCAATGGCGCACCGGATTTCCGCGGTCTTGAGACCTGCTGCAATATCAGCATTGCCGATGAAATTCTGATGTCGATTACCAACCGTGTCGCATCCATGCAGTCCAATGATGTCCTGCCCTTTCCGGCAAGATCACAAGGCATGATGTTCAGCGGTTCATAAATCTAATGAACATGAAATCAAAAACGCGGGGTTTTTAGCCCCGCGTTTTTTTGTATTGAATATAGGCGATGTCAAAAAAGCGCTGCTTTACGTTCAGCTCCGCTTTGAGGATAAAAAGGCCCGTGGTGCGGGGTCGATGACGACCGGCCCATCCTTGCGAATTTCAATTACAGCAAGGCCGCGTTCAATCAAACCGTCAGGACGGAAACGGAAGACACCATCAATACCGGCAAAGCCGCGTGAGGATGTCAGGCGGGAGCGGTCATAAACCTGCTTTGCGGACAGACCATCGGCATTCTGGGCCAGAATTGCCGCAAGCGCCGTGCCGTCATAGGCAAGGCTGGCCAGACGCGGCGGTCTTTCGCCATAGGTTTCACGGTAACTGCGTTCAAAATCCCGGCGCAGGCTGGGATCGGGCGCGGCAAACCAGGCACCGGCCAGCATCGGCTCTTTGGTCAGGCTGGGATCATCCCACAAACCTGTGCCCAGCAGGCGGACCTGCTGTTCGTCAACGCGGTAATGACCTAAAAAGGTCGATACCGTTTTAACGGTCTGACCGCCAACCGGAATCATAATGGCATTATAGGGCAGGTCATTCTCTTCATATTCTGTTGCTTCGCGGCGCTCATGTTCGGTAAATTCGGCCATAAGCTGGCTTAGATCCGTGATCGGCGCCGGATAGATTTCTTTCTTGATCAGTCGCCCACCGTTGTTGCGCAGGCTGTTGGTCAGCATATGGTCGACCATGCGGGTATAATCCCCTTGCGGTCCCAAAAGCGCGACATTGCCATGGCCGCGTGAAACGGCGTAGTTGCTGATTCGCGCCACTTGGGCAAAAGGCAGAAAGCCCATGATATAAGTATCCCGATCAGCAACATTCCAGTCTGTTGAGAAGGAAACCACGGGCACACCGGCAGAGCGGGCAACCGGTTTAATCGATTTGACGGAATCGCTCAGCAAGGGCCCCAGCACCAGATCAGCGCCATCGTCCAGGGCTGAGCGGATGGCGGTTTGCGCGCCATTTGATGTGCCTTTGGTATCGCGGGGCATGAGCTCAAAATTCTCACTGCCGACATCAAACAATGCCAGCTGTGCTGCATTTAACAGGGCGTTGCCCAATTCTTTGTGTTTGCCCGACATCGGCACCAAAAGCGCAACTTTCACTCTGGCGGCTTTGGCGGGCGCTGCCGCGACCGGGCTTTGTGTTTTGGATCTGGCGCGGGTGGGCTGTTGATTTTCAACCTCAACATCGATGACTTCCAAAGATTTACGGGCATCGCGGGGTTTGCGGCGTTCCAGATCGTGGCGGATATTGCCATGATCGCGCCAGTCAATTTGCGGTTCCAGCGACGTGACAGCGCCATTATCTGTAGCCTGAGAGCGGCTTTCAGACGGCTGGGCAAAATCCCAGGGGGAGTGATAATCCTCACGCGGCCCGGTACAGGCGGCAAAAAGGAAAACACTGAGCAGACAAACAAGCTGTATCGACATTTTTTTCATTTTAAATCTTATCCTGTCACGTTGTATAATTTTACGGACCATTTCTTTGTTTTAATTTATATCAAGACTATATACACTTAAACAATGAACAAAGTACCTTCCAAAGCAAAAAAAACCAATACTTCTTCTTTAGATAAAAAAATGGAGAAGGCCGATCCTGAAATTCTGGCATCACAAACGCTGGAACCGGGGCTGTATATTGTGTCGACCCCCATTGGTAATCTGCGCGATATTACCCTGCGGGCGCTGGATGTTCTTGGCAGCTGTGATCTGGTGCTCAGCGAAGATAAACGGGTGACGCAAAAACTGCTTTCGGCCTACAGCCTGAAACCCAAAATGATGGCTTATCATGATCATAATGGCGAACAACAGCGGCCAAAGATTCTAAAGGCCCTGGCCGAAGATCAGGCCGTTGCGCTGGTCAGTGATGCCGGAACGCCGGCCATTTCAGACCCCGGCTATAAATTGGTCCGTGATGTCCATGAGGCCGGCTATAAGGTTTTTCCTATTCCGGGGGCCTCGGCCGTGCTCAGTGCGCTGGTTGGTTCAGCGCTGCCGACCGATCAATTTTTATTTGCCGGCTTTCTGCCGCCCAAGAAAGCCGCCCGTCAGGCTAAATTGTCTCAATTGGCCCAAAGTGATGCGACGCTGGTTTTTTATGAATCTGCGCGGCGGCTGAAACCGTTTTTGGAAGATGTGTATTCTATAATGGGTAACCGCGAAGTCGTGATTGCCCGTGAACTGACCAAGAAATTTGAAGAATTCATTCATGAGAGTATCGAGGATATTCTCCACCATCTAGAAGAAGACAAATACAAGGGTGAAATCGTTGTTCTGCTGGGCCCTTCTGATAAAAGGCCGGATTTAAATTATTCGATGGAAGAACTGGATGATCTGCTCGGCCATGCGCTGGCAGAGCTGGGTATGTCTGTACGTGACGCCGCCGCCCATGTCGCGGAAGAAACCGGCGTTCAAAAGCGCAGGCTCTATGCGCGGGCATTGGCGCTAAACCATGCCGGACGCAGCGATGTCAGCTTCTGATACAAAAACATCCTATAAAAAAGGCCTGATTGCCGAGAAAGCCGCCGCGCTTTTGCTGCGTTTAAAAGGCTATAAAATATTACAGTGCCGTTATAAAACCCGTTACGGGGAAATAGATATCATTGCCCGTCACGGCAAACTGATTGCTTTTGTCGAGGTCAAAGCCCGCCGCGATCAGCGTACAGCGCTTGAAGCTGTGTCGCCCCGATCACAAAAACGTATTTATGATACGGCCAGTTATTTTTTATCCGAATACCCGGATTTTCAAAATTACGATATGCGTTTTGATGTTATCAGCGTCGCGCCCGGGAAGTTTCCGGTGCATTTTGAAAATATGTGGCAGGCCTGAAACATATTTTCTGCGCCGAATAACATTGAAACCATCCCCCCATCACGCCTATAATCTTTTATCAGGGAATAGCCGTTCCACTTACTGCCTTTGGAGTTATTAAAGAATGCCTAGATTTATATTCGTTTTAACAATTATCAGCGGGCTTGCTGTTTTGTCCGGCTGTTCGCCTATGGGCGCGGCGGCGGGCGCCGGTGCGACACTGGGGGTTGCCAGTGCGCAGGATGGCGGTATCCGCGGGGCGGCGACAGATACGGCTATTCGGTTTCAAATCCATGACAGTTGGTTCAAGCATAATGTGGAAATGTATCGTCATCTGGATATGACCGTTAAAGAAGGCCGGGTTTTGATCACGGGCCGTGTGCCGGATCCGGATATGCGCGTTGATGCCGTGCGTCTGGCCTGGCAGGCCAATGGTGTGCGTCAGGTGATTAATGAAATTCGCGTTGAAAAATCGGGTGGTGTGACCGGTTTTGCCAAAGACAGCTGGATTACCGGCAGTCTTAAAACCAAGCTGACTTTTGATAAAAAGGTTCAGTCGATCAATTATACGATTGATACAGTGAATGCCACAGTTTACCTGATGGGCGTCGCGCAGAATGAGGCCGAACATCAGCGGGTCATCGATCATGCCCGGAACCAGCGCTTTGTCGAGGGCGTTGTCAGTTATGTACGTGTGCGTGGTGACGGATCTCCGCCGCTTCCCGAACCCACCGGCCTGCGCCAGAATTAACAGGTTTCAACCTCAGGGGTGAATTATGCAGCTTGATACCGTCGAACAGGCACTTGATTTTCTAAAACGCGCGGGCAGTGTTTCCGGCAGCGCTTCGGCATGTGATTTGAATGTCTATCATTGTGCTCTTGCCTTTGCGCGGCTGTTTCATAAGGAATTTGACGTTAAACCATATCTGGAGCATGAAGAACAGCTGATCGATACGGTCAAAAGCCGTTTTGAGCAGGCATTGGAGGAGGGGGCTGAGGATTCTCTGGCCCTCCGCCGCGTCTGTCTTGTCGAGGCGATACATGATGACATGAGCTATACCGGCGACAATGATCGATATGATGAGACGGAAAGCGCCGATATGGTTGCCGTTGTTGACCG
This sequence comes from Pseudomonadota bacterium, assembly GCA_051745265.1. GTDB lineage: Bacteria > Pseudomonadota > Alphaproteobacteria > Micavibrionales > CSBR16-224 > JBNJDW01. The sequence goes on along the minus strand of JBNJDW010000039.1, from coordinate 1,087 downwards.
GCGGCAGGGGCTGCCGGTGGCTTTGGGTATTTTATACATCCAGACCGCGCGTGAACTGGGCTGGGATCTTGTTGGCCTGAATTTCCCCGGTCATTTTCTGGTACGTCTGTCTTTTGAGGGGGAGACCATGATCCTTGACCCCTTCCGCGAAGGGGAGATTCTGAATGCATCCGATATGCGGGAAATCTTAAAAGTCATTTCAGGGCAAACGGCCGAATTATCGCATGATTTCTACGAACCGGTGAGTGATCATGCCGTTGTTCTGCGTCTGCAGAATAACCTGAAAAGACGTTATATCGATGCCGGGCATTATAATGATGCGCTGATCGTTGTTGAAGCCATGCGGATGTTTGCCCCGGCGGAATATCGGTTATTGTTTGATGCGGCGCTTTTGAAAACCAAAACCGGACAAATGAAAGGTGCGCTGGAAGATGTTCAGGAATATTGTGAACTGGCGCAGACTCCGCGCGAAAAACAGCATGCCGAACAACTGCTTTTTGAAATTCAACGGGCGATGAATTGAAATGACGACAGCGCAATGGGAATTCTGGATTGACCGCGGCGGCACCTTTACCGATATTGTCGCCCGAACGCCGGCGGGGGAGATCAAAACCCATAAACTGCTTTCTGAAAATCCTGAGCAATATGAGGATGCCGCCCTGGCCGGTATCCGCCATTTTCTTGATTGCGGTCAGAAAGACGCGATTCCAGCCGATAAAATAAACGCGATTAAAATGGGCACCACGGTCGGGACCAACGCTTTGCTGGAACGTAAGGGTGATCCGACGGTGCTGGTCATTACCCGCGGTCTGAAAGATCAGCTGCGGATTGGCTATCAGAACCGGCCCAAATTATTTGAACGCCAGATTCATTTGCCCGAAATGCTTTATAGTGATGTGATCGAGGCAACTGAACGGGTCTCGGCCAATGGTGATATTGTCACCCCGCTGGATGAAGAGTCCCTGCGCGCTGATCTGGAACGTGCCCGATCGGCTGGTATTAACAGCTGTGCGATTGCCTTTTTGCATGGCTATCGTTATCACGCGCATGAAGCGCGGGCGGCAGAGATCGCCGCCGAACTTGGTTT
>JBNJDW010000038.1:0-12517 GCA_051745265.1 Pseudomonadota bacterium | reverse complement strand
CTTGCGCCCGCATCGACCTGTGGAAACAGCTTGCTGATGACGCTTTTCTGTTCGCCCTTATGATATTCATTGGGGCCGTAAACGCTGAAAAACTTCAGGCCGACCCATTGCGGCGGCGCATCTTCTTTGACATCCAGTGTATCGTCTTGCGTAACGCGGGCAATCCGGCGGTCGAACAGATGCTTGCTCCAGCCATAGGGATTAAGAGGCCGCAGTTTCGACAGGCCTTCAATGGATTCATCATCCTGAAACCCCTGCGCGCCATCGCCATAAGTCGCGGCGCATGAGGCATAAATCAACCGGATATTTTTAGCGGCGCAGAGTTTCCACAAACGGCGGGTCAGGATAAAGTTATTATCCATGATCAGGTCGACATCGGTTTCTGTTGTCGAGGCAGTCGCCCCCATATGAAACACGGCTTCAATTTCATCGGCATGTTTGTGCAGATAATCAAGCAATCGGTCCGGATGGACGATATCGCGCAGTTCACGTTTGGACAGATTACGCCATTTTTCGTTTTCGCCCATATGATCGCAGACCGTGATATCCATCAGGCCTTTATGTCCCTGCAAGCCTGCGACCAGACAAGACCCTATAAAACCTGCACCACCTGTGACAACAATCATGTCAGAACCTTTTTTCTGGCGAACAATTCATACTTAATTTTATATAGGATAAGGAACGCAGAAACAATGTTAATCACTTTTATGTGTTTTAAGGAGGGCCTAAAACAGGGTAATATCACTTGCTTTGAATACAGAGACATGATATGAAATATGTCAATTAAACAGCCGGAGTGTAAAATGATCAATTCTACGTATGAGCTTGACCAGGATGACCATAACCCGCTTGATCTGGTTGAAGACCTCGCCGGTCATAAAAACTGGTATTATGAGCGCGTTAACGGCACGACTCTGACGTTACAGATGGCAGGCCAGCGTAGTAAATTTGATCTGCAACTTGAATGGCAGGATGAGTTCTGTTCATTGCAGTTCTGTTGCTTTATGGGCATGAAGATCAGCGATAGCGCCCATGCTTTTGCCTCTGACTTTCTGATGCAGACCAATGAAGATTTATGGCTCGGCCATTTTGTTCTGGATCGTCAGACCAGTCAGCCGGTCTTTCGTTACACGATGATGCTGGAACATATTCCCTCTGCGGTTTCTGTGGAAATGATTGCAGATCTGATTGAACTGGCAATCTGTGAATCGGATCGATTCTACACGACCTTTAAAATGCTTTCCGAAGGCAGTATTCAGACCCATGAAGTCTTAAGCGCTGCGATGATGGAAACCATTGGCGAAGCTTAAGGCTTAACAGCCGCATTTTTCTGATGTAGATTAACGGCATGACAGAAAAAATTTCTTTAAATCTTGTTCTTGTGGGCTGCGGAAAAATGGGTCAGGCGATGCTGCGCGGCTGGCAGCAGGCCGGTATTCTTAATCACTGCACTATCATAGACCCCGGACTTGATCCGGCAGTGGTCAAGGCAGATAACGTTACCGTTTATACAGATAACAGCACCCTGCCCGATCATTGCGATCTGATCGTTTTTGCCGTCAAACCGCAGGTGATCAAAGACGTTATCACAGCTTATCAGCCTCTGGTCGAACAAGGCGCGCTGGTCGTCTCGATCGCCGCCGGAACACCGATTAAAACCTTTGCCGATATTTTTGGAACACAGGCCCGGATCATCCGGACAATGCCCAATACACCGGCTGCGATCGGTATGGGGGTGACCGCGCTGTGCCCGAATACAAATTGTACGGCGGCGGATAAACAGCACGCAGCGGCGCTGATGAACTGTCTGGGCCGGACTGTTGATATTGATGACGAAGATAAAATGAATGATGTTACTGCTGTTTCGGGCAGCGGCCCTGCCTATGTCTTTCACCTGATCGAAGCCTTGAGCGCCGCCGCCGAGGCACAGGGCTTTAGCGCAGATGATGCAGAAAAGCTCGCCCGGCAGACTGTGATCGGCGCGGCCGGTCTTGCGGCTGAGGATGCAGACATTCCGGCGGCTGTCCTGCGTGAAAATGTTACCAGCCCCGGCGGTACGACGGAGGCCGGGTTAAAAATATTAATGGATAATACAAAGGGTCTGACGGAATTGATGAAGCAAACGGTCAAAGCTGCGGCGGATCGTTCACGCGCGCTTTCCAATTAATCTGTGATCAGCGGGAGGATTTACCAAGACCAATTTTCTTGGCAAGGGCGCTGCGTCGCTTTGCATAGTTTGGCGCGGTCATCGGGTAATCCGGCGGAAGATTCCATTTCTCACGGTATTCTTCGGGTGACATATTGTAGGCTGTTTTTAAATGACGGCGCAACATTTTCATTTTACGGCCATCTTCCAGACAGATGATATAATCAGGTTTGATCGATTCATGAACCGGTACATAGGGTGTTTGTGCGGTGGGTGTATTCACCGTTTCGGTATTGGTTATTTCCTGCATGGTCGCATATATTTTTTTGATCATTTTGGAAATATCTTCACTGGAAAGATCGCTGTTGACGATACGGGAAGATACGACTTCGGTTGTCAGCCCCAGCAGTTCAATATCCCTCGTTCTGTCCCTGTCCCGACTCATTTTATCCACTCCCCGTTCGTTTGAAATAAACATAACAATAAAAAATATAAGATAAGTTATCTTAATCTAACATATACAAAAGTATAAGGAAACAGGATTTATTTCTTACTTTCTGTCGTATCGGCTGGGCGAATATAATACGGCATAGGACTTTCTGGGAATTCTATGCCCTTTTGTATCGCAGCCAGGATCAATTGCCGGGATGTTGTATGCTTTAGTTCATGCCATTCGATATCAAATGGCGCCGTATCAGGCGCAAAATCGGAAATAACCTTTCGGCAGGCCTGAATCTGCGCATTATATTCGGATATCAGCATTTCAAAATCACAGTTCAGCGGCTCTGCAATCAAGGCAGAGTCCCGGGCGAAGTGAAAGAATTTCTCCCCGCGCCCGGCCTCAAGCGCGATCAGGTAGTCTTCGTTTGTATCTTTCTGACTATGGGCTATAACCTCAAAATGGTTCATCCCTGATAAAGGAATATCAAGAGACAGCGCAACGCCTTTTAAAAAGGACAGCCCGACCCGAATGCCGGTAAAACTGCCCGGGCCTGTCATTACCATTAATTGTTCAAGATCTTTAAAATTATATCCCGAATCGCTAAGCACTGTGTCGACCCCGGTTAACAGCGCCGCCGATTGTCCACGCCCGGCGGGCAGCGTAACCTCGGCCAGGGTATTGCCGGTATCCCCGTCAAGCAGGGCCACGGACGCTTTTGCGCTTACTGTATCGACGCCCAGGCACAACATCAGCGGATACTGCAGACTTGATCGAATTCAAAGCGCGGCGCCCGGGGGTGAAGCCCCTCTTCCGATCCATATCCGATATTGCATAGGAAGTTAACTTTATACTTGCCGTCTGGGAAGAAAAGCTCATTGACTTTTTCCGCATCAAAACCCGACATCGGGCCGCAGTCCAGCCCCAGTGCCCGGGCCGCAATCATAAAATAGGCCGCCTGAAGCGTGCCATTACGAAAAGCCGTTTCCTGAATGGCATCATCTTTACCGGCAAACCAGGATCGGGCATCTGTATGTGGAAAAAGAAACGGTAGTTCTTCGTAAAACGCCATGTCATGTGCGAACAGGGCGATGACCGGTGCCTGCATGCTTTTGTCCTGATTGCCTTCGGCCAGCGCCGGTTTTAAACGTTGTTTTTCTGCGGGTGATTTAACAAAAACAATACGCAGAGGCGAGCAATTTGCGCTGGTGGGCCCCATCCGTGCCAGATTATAGGCTTCCTGTAGTATATCATCGGAAACATCCTGATCCTGCCAGCTGTTATAGGTCCGCGCTTTGGTGAATATAAGATCGAGAGCCGCAGTATTGGCGATATCTTCCTTTTCCTTGGCAAACATTGTTTTTCTCCTTTTTACATTTAAGTCATGTTAAATCGTTTTACCGGATTTATAAACTTCTTTATACTGGATTTAATCTCCGTTTTTAAAACCACTAACCCAAGATGTGTTATGAACAGAATTCTGTGGTCAATATACTGTTTGGTTATCACGGCCTGTGTATTTTTTACACCGGGCACTCTGGCGAGTGATGAGACACAAGAGGTTGAGCAAAGCGACTCTGCTGTTGTTTTCGTCTATCACCGGATCGGGCAGGATGATTTCGTCCGCAGCAATCTGTCTCTGGAAAGTTTCAGGCAGCATATCGCATTGATCAATACTGAAAAATATAATGTTCTGCCATTGGCCGAGATTACGGAGCGTTTGGATAATGGTGCGCCCTTGCCGGAAAACGCGATTGCCCTGACCTTTAACGGTGCCTATACGGCAACGCTGGATAATGCCATATCATTGCTGGTTGAAAACGACTTGCCGTTTACGCTGTTTTTCTCAAGCGCCCGGATTGATCACCGGTCTACCCAGTTTATGAGCTGGCGTGATCTACGCCGTCTTAAGAAAACCGGGCTGGCCTCATTCGGCATTATGCCGGCCAATTACCTTCATCTGGCCCATCAGGATAATGAACGTATCCGCGAAGAAATCAACACAGCGCTCAGCCGGACTGAGAAGGAGCTGGAGATTCGCCCTTCCTTTTTTGCTTATCCCTATGGGGAATATAGTAAATCTGTGCAGGAAATCGTTGCGGGATATGATTTTGACGCTGTTTTTGGTCAGCATGGCGGCGCTATCAGCAAACAAAGCGACCGTCTGGCCCTGCCGCGGTTTTCTTTGACTGACGGATATGCCAGTGCTGATCGTTTTGAACTGACCGCGCGGACCCTGCCTTTGCCGCTGACAGACATTACACCTGATGATCATTATATCGCCAAAGGTGTTGCCCCCCAGATTGGCTTTACCGTTGATGATACAGATATTGGCGATCTTGACCGGTTATCCTGTTTTGCCTCTGACATAGGCCGGATTGACCTGATCCGTCTGGAGGGCCAACGCTTTGAGATCCGTTTTGAAACGCTGCCGGCTGAAGGCAGGTTGCGCATTAACTGCACCCTGCCCTATAAGGATAAACAGCCCGGTGAAGACCCGCGCTGGCATTGGTTTGGCATGATGTTTACAATTGGCGATGCGGGTGGTTCAAATACAGCCGGCGATGAATTTTAAAACGGCTCTTGTATTCCCTGCCAACTCCCCTATCCTTATCCAAGGTTCATATAGACGAAATCATCAAAGAAAGGATAATGTCATGACCTTTACTTTACCCGACCTCCCTTATGCCAAAGATGCGCTTGAGCCGCATATGTCTGCAAAGACCTTTGACTTTCACCATGGAAAACACCACAAAACCTATGTCGACAAGGCCAATGATCTTGTTGAAGGGACCGAGATCGCCGATATGGATCTGGAGGATGCTGTTGTGGCCGCCCATAAAAAAGGCGGCGCTGTCTTTAACAATGTTGCTCAGCATTATAACCACAGCTTTTTCTGGAACTGCCTGTCACCAAATGGCGGCGGTAAGCCGGAAGGCGCGCTTGCGGACCGTATCGAACAGGATTTTGGCAGCCTTGAAGAATTTGCCAAAGCTTTTAAGGAAGCTGGCGCAACTCAATTCGGTAGCGGCTGGGCCTGGCTGGTTACCGATAAATCCGGCAAACTGGAAGTGACAAAAACCGCCAATGCGGAAACACCGCTGACAGACGGTAAAACACCTGTTCTTACCTGTGATGTCTGGGAACATGCCTATTATCTGGATTACCAGAACCGTCGTCCGGATTTCCTGGCCACTTTCCTTGATACGCTGGTCAATTGGGAATTTGCGGCAAAAAATTATGAGAAAGCAACAGGAATGAGCAAAGCGGCTTAAATTCCGTTGATTATTATTTAAAAAGCCCCGGTGTCACCATCGGGGCTTTTTTTATGCCGGAAACAGAATGGCGGCCAGACGTCGGGCTTCGGTGAGCAGAACATTATACGTCCGGCAGGCCGCGCCAGTGTCCATAACTTCAAGGCCGAGGCCCGCCTGTTCAAAACGCTGACGCAGGGGATCAGGCATCAGGTAAAATTCTTTACCCATGCCGATAATGACCAGATCCAGAGAATCACCCTGTTTTAAAACCGGGGCCAGTATGGATTCATCCAGATCTTCGGGTGTTGAGATATCCGTCAGGGGGATGACTTTATCAGGGAAAACAATCACCGGCGTTTCAAAACGGGTTTTGCTGATCTGAAATCCTGTTTCTGAATAGGATTGAATAATCTGACGGTCAGATTTTATATGCGGCGTGATATCCATATCAGGCCTGCGCCGGTGTTTCCTCAAGATCAGGACGCAGCGCTTCCCGATTGATATACAGCAGCAGCGGCGTTGCGACAAAGACCGATGAATATGTCCCGATCAGAATGCCGACAATTAAGGCCGCAATAAAGGCGCTCAGCACTTCACCACCAAAGAACCAGAGAGCGATTAGTGCCAGCAAAGTCGTGATACTGGTCATCAAGGTCCGGCCAAGCATCTGGTTGATCGAAAGATTAAACACATCCGTCAGCGGGCGTCGTTTAAATTTACGCAGATTTTCCCGGACCCTGTCAAAGACCACCACGGTATCGTTAATCGAATAACCGGCAACCATAAGAACCGCCGCAACAGTGGCAAGGCCGAATTCGATCTGGGTAAAAGCAAAGAAGCCAAGGGTCAGGATCGTATCATGAATAAGCGCTGTGACAGCAGCAACACCAAAAGGCCATTCAAAACGGACCCAGATATACAGCATAATACCGATCAGCGAGAAAAGGACAGCCTTTGTACCGGCCTCGATCAGTTCCTGACCGACTTGCGGGCCGACATATTCAACCCGGCGGTATTCAAGCACAACATCACCGACAGCGGATTTGATGGTATCCAAAAGCTCGACCTGGGTTTGTTCTTCGGCGTTATCCTGTTGCGGGACACGGATCAGAACTTCGTCCTCAGCACCGAATTCCTGAATACTGACAGAACCGAGTTCAAGACCGGAGAATCTGTCCCGCAAATCGGCAATATCAGCGGGGCCATCGGTTTTGACTTCAACCAGCGTGCCGCCGGTAAAATCAATCCCGAAATTCAGGCCTACGGTAAATAACTGTAACAGACAGGCAAAGATTACGGCGATGGACAGGCCAAATGAAAAACGATGTTTTTCAACAAATTTGATCTCTGTATCTGGTTTGACAAGCTTCAATAAAGGCATTTTTGTTTTCCTTATCTCTTACCTTAAATCGGCAAATGCTGCGGGCGGGTTTTGTTTAGCCAAGTGATGACAATCAAGCGGCTTAACAGAACGGCGGAGAACATTGAGGTGATAATCCCGATGCCAAGCGTCACGGCAAAGCCCTTGATCGGTCCTGAACCGAAAGAGAACAGCAGCAAGGCTGCAATCAGCGTGGTGATATTGGCATCCACAATGGTCGACAGTGATTGTTTATAGCCGGAGTCGATTGAACCGATAATCGACCGGCCCAGACGGTATTCTTCACGGATACGCTCAAAGATCAGCACATTGGCATCGACCGCCATACCGATGGTCAGAACAATCCCGGCAATGCCCGGCAAGGTCAGGGTCGCCTGTAATGTCGACAAAAGGGCAAAGATCAGCGCAATGTTCAGGAACAGGGAAATATTGGCAAAGAGCCCAAATAAACCATAGCTTAGCAAGATATAAATAAAGACCAGAGCCAACCCCACCAGACTGGCCGTCTTACCGGCTTCAATCGAATCTGCACCCAGTGATGGGCCAACGGTGCGTTCTTCCATGATTTTCAAGGGTGCCGGCAGGGCGCCGGCGCGGATCAGGATCGCAAGATTGGTTGCTTCTTCAACAGAAAACCCACCGCTGATCTGGCCGCGTCCGCCACAAATACGGGATTGAATAACCGGCGCGCTGACGACTTCCTTATCAAGAACAATGGCAAAGGGTTCTTTGGTATGCTCCGTTGTGACGTCACAAAACCGTTTTGCACCCACGGCATTTAATTGAAAGGAGACGATCGGACGATTGTTTTGATCAAAGGCCGGCTGGGCATTGGTAATCATATCGCCGGAGATCATCGAACGCCTGTTTACAGCAATACGTTGCCCCGGCTGTTCCCGCATGGGCAGTAACTTTGTGTCTCTGGTCCGACTTGTCGCGTTTTCATCGACCAGATGGAAAGATAATTTTGCAGTTCGGCCCAGAAGTCTTTTAATTTCTTCCGGATCATCAACACCGGGCAATTGCAGCAAAATTCGGTCTGTGCCCTGACGCTGAATGACGGGTTCTTTGGTGCCGGTTTCATCAATCCGGCGGCGAACGATTTCAAGGGATTGAGATATTGTCTGATCCTGAATCTCCGTTAAGCCCATCAGGCCATATTGAACCGTGACAATGCCGTTATCGTTGGTTTCGACCTCAAGATTTTCTTCGAGGCCACTGGCGATTTTATATGCGGCCTCCCGGTCCTGCTCTGTATTTACAAGGCGGATTTGAAAGCCGTTTTCAATTTTGGTCGGGCGCTCGAATGCAATGTCATCGTCACGAAACTCTGAAACAGCGCCATCCATTAAGGATTCAATCCGCTCATCAATAAGCGAGTCCATTTCAACCTGCATCAGGATATGTGAACCGCCCTGCAGATCAAGACCAAGGCTGATCGTTTTAGACGGCAGCCAACCTGACAATTCTGCCATGTTTTGCCGCGTCGTTTCCGGCAGGACATTAGGCAATGCATAGAGAATGCCCCACAGGCAGACAAGCAAGACAAAGACTTTTTTAGTGGCAGAAAAATGCATCTGAGACCCCGAAGGCTGATATTTGGCTTATTTTTTTGTGGATTTTTTCGGTTTGTCAGCAGGTGTTGTATCATTCGCTGCCGGAACCTTGTTCCGCAGGCTCATGATTGTGGACCGTACAGCTGTAACCTTGACGCCGTCAGAAAGTTCAAGTTCGACTTCTTCATCACCGACCAGTTTTTTGACGGTACCGACAAGCCCGCCGCCGGTTACAACGCGGTCACCACGGCGCAGATCATTGATCATCCGGCGGTGTTCAGCAATGCGTTTGTTTTGCGGACGCATGATCAGGAAATAAAAGATCAAGAAGACCACAATTAATGGCATTAAAGAAACCAGAAGGCTTGGTTCGCCGGCTGTTGTTGCAGTCTCTGCTGCCCATGCTGTTGAAATAAGCATATAAAACTCCCATTTAATATAAAGTTGTGCCACATTAACGTGACTTATACGTAACCTCAATAGCTATTATAAAAAAAATGAAAAAGCCTGTATTTATAACCCTTGCCGCCGTCCTGATTGCCGGGATGCTGCTATGGCTTGCCGCGCCTTTTATCGGCGGGTATATCGCCAAAGGCGAATTGCGCAAGATCGGATTCGATAAGGTTGACTTCACAACGCCGCAGATTGGGTTTAATGGCATTGCGATTGACCGTCTGGACCTGCATCAGGATACAGAGGTTATAAATGCCAGCGGAATTCAAATAAGCTGGCAGGGCCTGAATCCTACAGATATCAGGGATATTTCAGTCAATGAACTGTCCCTGCCCCTTTACCTGTCGACCCCTGCCCGACCATTGGGGATGGACTTAAACCTGCCTGATACGGGTGCAGCTTCTGATGACGCGCTTGATCTTCCAGATATCACAATTAAAACTACGCGCCTTCGGCTTCATTATGGGGCGCTCAGTGCGGCGCCCATAATAAATGATATAGGCCTTATACGTCAGCCAGATGGTGTATATGACATAAAAGCAGCTATGGCGCTCAATGAATCGGAGATCGAAGGTGCGATCAGTCTTAAAGGCAGCATCCGATCGACACAGAATTATAACCTGACGCTTAATCTGGATGGATTATCGGCTGAAGTTGAAACCCCCTTGCCAATGGCGGCAAAGCGCGTTCATGGCTGGATTACGGCCACGCAGTCCCCGGATGCGGCGCAGCCTGCTGTCGCCGCGGAAGTCACCTATGGTATTCTAATGGCGGGCGGCGCGACATTTCAGTCTGTGACCTCAACCTTCGGCCAGACCGCCCCCGGTGTCTATACATTCTCAGCCGAAGGCTATGGCGCGGATCAGGCCGCGCGCATATCCCTGTTTGCCGAGGCCAATACCCGGCAGCCGGCCTTAACCGGAAATATTGATATGACTGCAAAAGACCTGTCAGCCGCCGGTGCTGCACTGACCCAATATAATCTGCCGGACGTGTCCGGGGCGCTTGCAGTGCAGTCGAATTTTAATCTAATCCCTGATCCTGATAAAGGCTGGCTTGATTACAGCAGTTGGACCGGAAAGGCTGAGCTCTCAACCGAGCTGGAAGATATAAAATACAGTAATATTAAGTCTCTAGATGCAGATCTTACAGCAATGTTGAATATAGAAAATCGTAAGCTTAACATCGAATCTGATTTTAAATCGGCAGATCCCGTACTGGCCGGTGATATTGATCTTGATATTACAGGGGATGAAGCTCTACGAAATTTCGTGCTGGATGGAACCGTCAATAACCTCACCCTTGATTTCGGGGCATTGAAAGAAGGCCGGTTAACAGCCCGTTATGACCACAAAACAAAAAATCTTGATTACAGTCTAAAGAATATTTTGATCCAGCCATCAGGCCCTTACCAGAAATATCCTGATATCCGTGCTGATGTTTCGGGCAAATATGATGACCGGTTTCACTTTAATATCGATGGCAAAGATGTTGATAAAATTGTAAAATTATCAGCAAACGGCGATTATGAGCTGACCGCTGACAGGTTTGAAACCCGTTATAAGGTACAGCCTGTTAAAGAGGTCTCGCCCAAATTTATAAACACGGTTTTCCCGGGCAATAATTTTAATATTCAAACCCTGACCGGTGATCTGAGCCTCACCGGTACGGGGTATTATCAGTCAGGCGCTGTTTCCACTGAACAGGATATCAAGCTTGAGAATATCACCGGGCTTATAGATACAATGTCGCTCCAGGGGGTCAATGGCGTTCTTAATCTGAAGGCCGGCACGCAAGGCGTCAGTATGAAAAATCAGGAGCTGTTTATCGGCGGGCTTGAAATCGCCGGCCTGCCCTTAAAAGAAGGCCTGATTAATTTTGATTACGAGGGCAAGGCCAATAATCTGCGTATTAATACTATGAAATGGTCTCTGGCCGGTGGTCAGGTGACTGCAGAACCTTTTACATTGGATTTGGCTAATATGAATACAGAACTGGTCCTGATTGCCGATAAAATGGCCCTGCCGCAATTGTTCCAATTGGCCCCGATGGAGGGGCTGGAGGCCACCGGCACGGTCAGCGGCCGTATCCCAGTCAAGATGCGCGATGGTGTTGTATCGGTTGCCGATGCCAATCTGAAGGCTGAGCAAGATGGCGTTATTCGTTATAATCCGTCAGAAATGCCCGACTTTCTGAAGTCTGAAAACGAGTATATTGCAATATTACGGGAAGCATTAAAAAATTATAATTACGATGTTCTGTCTCTGTCCTTATCCGGTGAAGCTGGCAAGCAGCAAACCATCCTTCTGAGCGCGACGGGGGCCAATCCCGATTTTTATGATGGCCGCCCGGTTAACTTAAACTTAAATCTGGAAGGCGCTTTGGATAATTTATTGAAATTTAACCTTGGCACGTATTCAATTCCAGATAGAATACGTAAACAACTCGAAGATTTTGAGGCACAACAATGAAAATGAAATTTCCACTCTTGATACTGATGGTCGGTTTTCTATCGGCTGCCTGCACCCCGACTGTTCAGGTTCAGGCGCCTGACAAGCCTATCGAAATCAATTTGAATGTTAAAATCGAACAGGAAGTCCGTGTGCGCGTTGAACGTGATCTTGAAAACCTGTTTGAGGAAGATCCTGAACTGTTCGGTGTTCCGGCATCTGAATAACCTAACCTGGAGTTTGAATAAATGAAGTTAGCATCTTTTAAAAAAGCCGGTCTGACGGCTGTATTCCTGATGGGATTTACAGCAAGTGTATTCGCGGCCGATCTTAACAGCTATAAGGCGCAAGGCCTGATTGGTGAAAAACCGAATGGTCTGGTTGGTGTGGTCGTACCCGCCCCGCCGCAGGATGTCCAAAATACAGTCGATCAGATTAACAGTGAACGTTTACAGAAATACCAAGGCGTTGCTGCAAAAAATAATCTGACTTTGGATAAGGTTCAGGCTTTGGCCGGTGCCAAATTGATTCGCCAATCCCCTGGCGGGCATTACGTTCAGGATAGCTCCGGAAAATGGGTGCGGAAGTAGAGAGCGCAGAGGCGCTCCTTCCCTTCTCTCTTACGGATAATCGCAGCTGTCGCTTGTGACATCAATGAAGGACCGCTCGCCTTTGGCTATGGTGAACCGGTGCTCTTTATCACCAATGACCATAGAATGGTGAATGGGCAACAGGCCTTCTTTAACCACTTCCTTACCGCCCACACGGGTAAAGCTGACTTCGACGGGTTTGCCCGGATCATACCAGGATTCAGGGTTTCCGCTGTTGTTAACAG
>JBNJDW010000037.1:0-12608 GCA_051745265.1 Pseudomonadota bacterium | reverse complement strand
TGAATATTCATGAAGGTCGTGACCGTTATTTTGCCACCACTGCCGATGGTCGTATCCTGCAGCTTGTGCCGCTGGATCAGCCGAATATGTCTTCTGCTGCACTTATGTCATGGGTTTCACAGGCCGCGACCGAGGTTATGACCTTTGGTTTCCATGACTATCAACGCCGCTTGCAGGAAGCTTCGCGGCACTTCACCCGCCGCGGCTGGGAAAGTTTCACAACAGCGCTGCAAAGATCACGTATTATTGAATCGGTGGAAACGCTTCAACAGGTCGTGACCGCGACCCCAAGAAGCGCGCCTGTCCTTCTTCAGGAAGGTGTCTTTAACGGGCGTCACCGCTGGGTTGTTAAGTTACCGCTGACAGTGACGTTTAAGTCTGGTAACAAAACACAATCTACAAATCTGGAAGTAACAATTACGATCGAGCGTGTTCCTACGCTGGAGAGTCCAAACGGGGTAGGGATTGAATCTTGGATCGCTGTATAACATCGAACTGCAATTCCTGTGTGACAATAAGATAAGAATATGGTCTTATAAGATAAAATTTTTGCGAGAGGGATCATGTTTCCAAAAACGAGCATCATTCGTTTAACGATAGCAACTTTTCTAATAAGTGCGGCGGCCATACCAGCCGGGGCACAAATGTCCGGCACAGGAAGCGGTTCCGATACACCGCCACCGCCACCTGGCGCCGCATCGGATCCTTTTGCGGGCAGTGGCATCTCAGAAGATGCGCCGACGGGTCAGGATTTGCCTATGTCAGACAATGCGCAAGGTTATTCTTTAACGCCGGAGGAAGCCGCAGAGCTGGAAAGCCGCCTGCAGGAAGAAGCTGAGGAAGAAGAACGTAAAGTGCGTCGCGAATCATTCGATGGTGCTGTTGATTCTGTATTGCCTTTAAAGCCGGAAGAGATCCGCGAAATGCTCGAGTTTTTCCGCCAAAGCCGCGAAGCTGCTGAAACACCGATAAAAGAACCGCAGCCAATGGTGCGCATTGAAACCATTCCTTTGGACCCGGGCGCACTGCCCAGCGTCATCAAAACAGCGCCGGGCCATGTCACCACCATTAATATTCTGGATGTAACAGGACAACCCTGGCCCATCCGCGATGTCAGCTGGGCCGGTCAGTTTGAAGTCACACCGCCAGAGGCCGGCGGGCATATCCTGCGGGTCACACCTTTATCAGCGCATGGCATTGGTAACCTTTCCATCCAATTGGTCGACCTGATTACGCCTATCACCTTTTCATTGAAAACGGGTCTGGATATCAGCCATTACAGATTTGATGCCCGTATTCCTGAAATGGGGCCGATGGCGCATTCGCCGATTATTGATCGCGGTGGATTAGATGCGGTCGCCGGTAACAAAGAATTGATTTCTTTTCTTGAAGGCGTTCCTCCTATGAAGGCCACCCGCCTGGATATAAACGGCGTTGATCCCCGGACAAAAATCTGGCAACTGGGGTCAGAATATTTCTTAAGAACACCGCTGTCTCTGCTGTCACCAGCATGGAATAACAGTGTTAAATCATCAGATGGTATGAATGTTTACGCCCTGAATCAGGCCTCGGTTATTCTGTTATCGGATAACGGACGTATGGTACAGGCCTATGTCGAGTCACAGGAGGAATAGTCGATGAGTGAGGATCAGTTTGATATCGACGATGAGTTGCTAGAAGACGAGCAACAAGGTCCAAAAGAAACCATAAAAAGACTTTGGAATGAAAATCCGCTTTTTAAGGTTGGTGTTGTCGTAGTCGCCATAGTGGCTATCTATATAGGCTACTCAGTGTTTTTTAGCGATGACCAGGCCAATCTGGATGTATCTCATGTACCAGGCGCCCAAGAAGTGACTTCAGCGCCCGGAGAGGAAGACACGGATCCTGAATATCAGGAGGCTCTGGAAGATGCCAACCGTCAACGGGCAGAGGAAGCCACGGCCTCTGGTGGAAGTTCTCTTCCCACACCAATCGGCTCAAGCGATGCACGTATCGAGGCTCCTAATCTTGAAGATCTCGAGGGTGAAAATCCACTTGATGTCTGGCAACGCAGATCAGATGCTGTCGATCTTGGGCGTGACGATTTCGCAGAAGATGACGGCCCCGACTCTTCCGGCCCTTCTGAGGATTTTGACCTTGAAGACTCTCAGATGTCTCTGACGCCACACCGGCAAATGCAGCCCAGAATGCCGCAGGAAACTGTCTCGGCCCCAAAAGGGGACAACGAAAACATCGAGCGCTTTGCCGAGCAAATGCGGGCCATTATAAGCACAAAACAACCGCCAAGCCCTAATTTAATTGCTCTGGGTGAGTATCCATCTCCGTATCAGCAGTATCTTAATCAGCAACAGGAAATGGCGACAATGCAGCAGTCTTCAACAGAAGAGGGCGCACAATCAACCGGATTAAGCACGCCTTATCTTGAAGATGATGTAGAGGGCGACGATGCGCTTGCGCAAGAAGAAGAGGAAAAGAAAGAGAAAGTTATCATCCCTGCGGGAACGATTGTCTATGCTCAGGTTCTCAATGCTTTGAACTCTGACATTAACAGTCCGGTTCTGGCACAGATTTTATCGGGTCCTCTAACGGGATCACGCGCTATCGGCAGCTTTGAACGTCAAGATGAATATCTGGTTCTGAATTTTGAGCGAATTGTCGATGATGATGATGTTTATGGCGCCGAAGCTTATGCGCTTGATACCGGTACGACTCTTGCCGGTATTCGCAGCGATGTTGACCGTCACTGGATCCGGCGCGTTGTTCTGCCAGCCGCAGCTGAGTTTATCGCCGGTATGGGTACAGCGGTCGCGGAAGCCGGCAGCACCAACGTCACTGTTGACCAGGGCGCTGCTGTGTCAGAGCAATCCGATCTTGATACCGAACAGGAGATCGCCAGTGGTATCGAATCAGGTGCTGAGAAGTTCTCTGAGATCCTTGAAGGAGAAGACGACGTTGAAATCACAGTGACTTTAAAGAAAGGCACGCCAATTGGCATCGTGTTTACCGAATCTATTAAAGAGGGAGACCTTGAATAATGGCTGACCACAATAATAATGACAGCGATTTTGAAGTCGATAATGAATTTATCGAAGATGACTCCTGGCCTGAAGAGGAGGACGCCACAACCGCGCCGCCAAAGAAAAAGAAATCCGGCGGTATGATTGTCCTGATCGGCGGTCTTGTAATTATTGGCGCGGGTGCCTATTACGCCAAAGATATCCTCATGCCTTCTGCAGATATTCCGGCGACACCTGCGACGGAAACAGCTCAAACGAACAGCAACCCTTATGCTCAGGACTATGATACGGGTGCAGATACGGGGACAGATGCAGGTTCCGGCAATGATTCTCAAATGGCTCCCAGACCTGAAGACAGCCCTCAGGCAGCTATGCCAGGCTCTATTCCGCAGCCTCAATCCGAATCAGCCGGCAGCGATACCGATATGCCTGGATCTATGCCTGACGAAGACATGGATATATTTGGCGAATCCTCCGGTTCAAGCGCTGATTTTCCCGAAGACAGTGATTCCCCATCAGATACAGATTTTGATACTGGTGAGACGAACCCTGCAGATATATCATTCGGTGGCAATGACCAGGATATGCCTTCAGAAACAGCAGAATTTGATCAAGCTGCGCCCGATATGCCTGCAGTCGAGACTGAACCAATGAACAATGGGGCTGAAGATATCCCTGATATGCCTGAAAACGACTTTGCCTTTGGTGGCAACAGCATTGAAGAGAGCCCAGAGGACAGTTTGCCCAGTGATGATCAATCACAAGAACGGGAAACAACAACAGCTACGCCTCCGGCCCCGGACGAAGAAACGGTCGTTGCCAATGAAGAAATTGAAGCTTTGAATGCCCGTATAGAAACGCTGGAAGACGAACTCAAAACGCTTCAATCTTTATTAGACAATCAAAATACGTCTCAATTGGAAAAACAGGTTGCCAAGCTTAATCAAAAAATCAGCACATTAGAGGCTGACCCACCACAAAAAAGCGCGGAGAGCTCTTCTCGTGAAACGGCCCCCGCGCCCAAGCCCAAGGCCCAGACTTCTGCTGCACAACAGGAGTCTGCGCCGGATTGGGTCCTTCGCTCCGCAAATTCAGAGTCTGCCTGGGTCTCTGTTGACGGTAACAATGATATGCAGAAAGTTACAGTAGGTGACACACTCGAAGGCCTTGGTGAGGTCCGCTCAATTGAGTTTGACCGCTACCAGGGATGGGTCGTTACCGGATCCAAATCTAAAATCACCCAGTAAAAACACCCAAAGAATAGCACGGTTAGAGCCGTCTATTCTTTGGTTCCATCGCCAATACACTTCTTAAAACGGTCAGAATCATTACCAATTTTTATCTAAATTTTTAGATGCATTTAACAAAAACCTTCAATTTCAATACTTTTATTTTAACTTTATTGTTTCTCTTTAATTACAGTGGGTTAGTCGATAAAAATAACTCTATATTAAGTGTTCTGGTTTGCAAGGTTTCGGAAAATATGGTTTAATATAAAGATAGATAGCAGTTTAAAAAGAGGGTTCGAGGGATTATCCAGTGAAAAGATTTATCAAAATTTTGAGTATATCTTCTCTGATGATGTTGACTGCAAAAACAGCATCAGCGAGCACCGTTGGTGATTCCTTAACCAACCTTGCCAACTCATTTACAGATGTTCCATTGCTGTTTTCAGCCTTCGCGTATATCTTTGGCGCCATGCTCGGTACCTGGGCAATGTTTACATTCCGTGAGCATGTTGATGGCGGTCCAGGTGCGCCCCCTCTTTCCAGCGGTGTTAAAAAGCTGTTGGCTGGTGGCATGATGCTGGCTCTACCGACCATGCTTGAAGCTGCGGCGACAAGCTGGATTGGCAGTGGTATGGCAACGCAATCCTTTTCCGGTACAATGGCAGGGCCTGCAGGTACACCCAGTTCACTTGATGAAATGGCTGTTGCCTTTATCAGTGATATTTCAGGCCCCATGGGTATTGTTTTATCAGCTTTCGCCTATATCGGCGGCGTATTCTTGATTCTTGTCGCGATATCCAGAATCACGCGCTCACATCAGGAAGGCGCCCGTGGTCCGACCGGTATTGGCACAATCATGACCCTTCTGGCCGGTGGTGCTCTGCTGTCTTCCGGTGAAATGATGGGTACATTTTCAACCAGTCTTTTTGGTGACGCCACGTCCAGCGTCAACCCTGTATTCACAGGTTCACTGGGCGCAGCCCTGGGCGCAAGCGCACCCAAAGTTGCTGCGACCATACAAGCATTAATAGGATTTATCGTACTTGTAGGATGGATCGCCTTTATCAGAGGTTGGTTCGTTCTAAAAGCAGTCGCCGACGGGGACTCTCAGGTGTCTATGACACAGGCCCTGACTTTCTTATTCGGTGGCGCCCTGGCTGTCAACATTGGGGATTTGATTAATTATATTCAAAACTCCGTCGGTGTTGGCGTACTGGGGATCTCGTTCAGCTAATCCATGGCGGATTAATTGGGCATTCATTGTAAAAGGAGGAAAAACACAATGATTAAAACAAAACTGAAAAACTTGCCTGCACGGCTTTCTGCAATTGCGACTGTGGGCTTCATGATGGGTGTCGCTGACGCTCAAGCGCAGATAGGCTTCCAGGATGCGACCGACAATATCGTCACATCTTCATCAGACCTGCCGAACCTGATCTCTACCGTTGCTTACATCGGTGGTGCTGGTCTTGGTGTTGCTGGTGTTCTGAAAATGAAGCAGCATGTTGATAACCCAAGTCAAACCCCCCTTAAAGATGGTCTGGTACGTCTAGGTGCCGGTGGCGGTCTCTTGGCCCTGCCATTCGTCCTAGAGTCAATGAGCACTACGATTGGTTCCGGCGGTAAAGTTGGAGCCGTTTCACTGCCAACAGTTGGGTCAGGTCCATAATAAACTACAAAAACTACGGAAAAACCCGGTGCCTGGCACCGGGTTTTTTTTAATGCAAAATTCAGACATATCCTATATTATTTATTTATGAGCAAAGCCATCGCATACGGGGTTGGGTCCCTGTCAAATTCAGGAAAAGTTTTTATCCAGAATCCGGACGATCTGCCGCAAGAGCGGATCAAAGCCATTCATCAGCGTGATGAACACAGTTGCCAGTTTTGCGGTTTTACATCGTTGAAATACCAGCAGATACAATTCCTTGGTGAAAGCGTTAAGGACGCCGCGGATGATGAATATGTCACCGCCTGTACTTTCTGCCACCAGTGTTTTCACCTTGACCGGATCACATTTATGCAGTCCGGCACCCTCATCTGGCTGCCTGAACTGACACAGGCTGAATTAAACAATATCTGCCGGGCCATTTATATTGCCCGTATTACGCAAGGACCTATTGCTGATGCCGCACGTGATGCGCTGGATATACTGATGGACCGAAAACCCGAAGCCCGCGAGCGGCTGGGTACTGATGATCTGAAGGTTCTGGCAACCATTTTCCAGGATTTCATGGAATCAAAAGAGTACCAGCAACGTAACAATCGTATTCAGGGATTCCGGATTTTACCGCTCGACCGGCGTCTGGTTAAAGAAGGCGAGCTTGAATTTAACCAGTTTCCACAAATGCTGGCCTATTGGCGTTCGACAGAGGGGCCTTATGGCACGATTCCACCACGCAATTGGGCAGAGATGTTTTATAATCTCAAAGATACGTTACAGGCCAGTCCAAAAGCACAGCGCTCAGTATAAAAAATATGAAAGGTTTCGGGCTTATCCCTCAAAGTCGCTTGTGTTTGACCTATTTTAAATTTATGCTTGAAAACTGAACAGTCATAGTGGGTTTGCATTACATGGGTATTCTTGAAAAACTTTTTAAACCAATGGTCATGGCCATGCGCCAGCCTGTCGAATCTTTTATTCGTCTGGAAACAGCGGATGACAGCAAGACGCTGGTTTCCGAAGATGGTTCACTGATTTCTTATCTTAAAATTGATGGCTCGCGCCAGATTATCGGTGAAGAAGAATACCGCCAGATTATTAATCAATCGGTGATTAAAATTGGTTCGCGTTTTGACCGGCCCGGTCAGGCCATGCAGGTTTACTTTACCCGTAACCCCGACCGTATTGAAGAAGAGCTGCGGTCAATGATCCGCCCGGCGCAACTTTCTGCCAAGAATATTGGCCTTGAAATTGACGATATTTTTGAAGAACGGGCCCGTCACCTTACAAATTATCTGTCCTGGGAAGAAATTTACGTTGTTCTCTGGACACGTCCTTCGGTTCTCAGTAAAACCGAACTCAAACGCGAGGCTGAGGTTTCGCGGAAGAAAAAATGGGTTGTCGCCTCAAACGCACAAAACCCGCTGGCTGCTTTTGAAGCGCTGCGGAACCGCCATGACAGTTTTACAAGCGGGATTAACTCGGCATTTCTGGAACTGGGTATCCAGAGTAAAGTCATGGAGGCACATGATGCCCTCTTTGCGGTGCGGACCAACCTTTTGCAAACCGGCGTCAACAGCCGCTGGCGCGCCTGCCTGCCCGGTGATCCTCTTCCACCGCGGGCGCCGGAAAGCTCGACAGATATGTCTGATATTCTCTGGCCGCCATTACGCCAGCAAATATCGACAACCTCGGCCCGCGTTATTAATGATCGAATCGTTGAATTCGGCCAGTATATCTGGAGCGGTATGGATATGGTACTGGCGCCGATGGAACCGGCACCCTTCCCTAAACTGCTGAGCCGTCTTGCTGAATCAAAAGTACCTTTCCGTATCTCTTTCCTGATTGAAGGCGGTGGCGTTCAGGGGGCGATGACCCGGAGCTTCGTTGCCTCTCTGCTTGCGGTGACCAATACAGAAAACCATCAGATTAAAGATGCTCTGGAATCACTGGAAGTCCTGTCCCGCAGTGAACCTGTTGTTAAACTGCGTATTTCTTTTACCACATGGGCCCCAAAAGGCGAGACAAAACTGCTCGAAGAGCGTACAGCCGCTTTGATGCAATCCGCGGAAAGCTGGGGCTATTGTCAGGTTTCACAGCTGTCAGGTGATCCGCTTGACTGTGTCATGTCATCCGCCATGGGGATTGCCTGCGCCTCAACCGCACCTTCGGCAATCGCCCCCTTGCATGAAGTCTTGAAACTGCTGCCCTGGCAGCGGGCGTCCAGTCCTTTTGAGTCCGGTTCTATTCTGCTCAGAACGCCTGATGGACGGGTCTGGCCTTATCAAACCGGTACAAACCTGACGACAACCTGGTTTGATCTGGTCTTTGCGCAGCCCGGCGGTGGTAAATCCGTTTTGATGAACACGCTGAATCTGGGGACCTGCCTGACAGCCGGTGTGCCGCGCCTGCCCTATATTGCCGTGATTGATATCGGGCCGTCATCCGCGGGTCTGATTTCCTTGATTAAAGATGCCTTGCCGCCAAGCCGTCAACACGAAGCCGTCGCATACCGTTTGCAGATGACCCAGCAATATGCGATTAATCCGTTTGATACCAAACTTGGGTTACGTCGGCCGCTTGCCGATGAACGAAGTTATTTGATCGAGCTTCTGACACTTCTGTGTACACCGCCCGGAAAATCAGAACCCTATGACGGTATTGCCCAGCTTGCCGGTATGGTTATTGATGAAATTTTCCGCTGGCGCGATGATAACACCGCCAATGCCGAGCCACGTAAATATCTGAAACGGATTGATCCCGAAGTCGATGCGGCTCTGGAAGAATGTGGTATTCAAGCGGATGAAAACACTTATTGGTGGGATGTTGTCGATCTTCTGTTTGATAAGGGCCGGACATATGAAGCCACGCTTGCCCAGCGTAACGCTGTGCCGACGCTCGGCGATTCGATCGCTGCCGCCCGCCGCCCGCAAATTCGCAACCTGCTGGAAGAAACCCAGATTGGCGGCAGTTCCGAGGGGGTTATCCATGCCTTTGAGAGGATGATTACCTCAGCCGTCCGGGAATTCCCGATCCTCTCCTCGGTGACAAAATTCTCATTGGCGGAAAACCGTATTACCGCGCTTGATCTGGCTGATGTCTGCCCGCAGGGTGATGACACGGCCGACCGCCAGACCTCTATCATGTATATGCTGGCGCGCCATGCGCTGATCACCAAATGGTGGCTTAATGAAGAAGCGCTGGCCATGATGCCGGAAAAATACCGGCCCTATCACGAAGATGTGCTACGCGATATCGCCGAGACACCCAAACGTCTGTGTTTTGATGAATTCCATAGAACCAGTGGTTCAAAGGCTGTTCGTTCACAGCTGATCCGTGATGTGCGTGAAGGCCGGAAACGGGGTATTCAGATCGTTCTGGCCTCGCAGCTGCTTGACGATTTCGATGATGACATGGTTGATCTGGCCACCGGTGTCTGGATTCTGGGGGCTGCGGTCTCGGATCGTTCGGTTGATAATGCCCGGGAACGGTTTGGTCTAAGTGATACTGCCCGCTGGATTATGCGTAACCGTCTGACCGGTCCACGTTCAAGCGGTGGTCCCTGCATGTTAATTCTGGGGACAACCGATGGCCGTTATGAACAGCATTTGATTAACACGCTGGGCCCGATTGAACTCTGGGCGTTCTCAACCTCATCTGAGGATGTGGCCATCCGGAGCCGTCTATATGCACGTCTGGGGGCTTCCCAAGCCCGGCGCCTGCTGGCGGCAAACTTCCCTGGCGGTTCTGCCCGTTCAGAAATTCGCAGACGCGTTCAGGAACTGGCCGAGGCCAATAAAACAGAAGAAGCCTCTGTCGGCGTCGTGATCGAGAAAATTGTCAGTGAAATGATCGAATCGACCCAAGTTAAACTGGATGATCTGTAAGCCCTTGGCTGTTACAGCACTCTTATACGATTATCTGGCCTCCAGAACCGAATAAAATATTTGCAGACCGTTCGCAGGATCGCGGTCAGAATAGTCAACACAGGCTTCATAATGCCCGGCTTCCAAAGTCGAATTGGAAGCAGAGCTCCAGCTTTGTATACCCGATGTCGGGAAAACACCGACAAATTCATCGTGAATGTGACTGCCGTCCATTTTAGGCAAATCACCGCCCGGATTGGTAACGCCCAGTTTTCTATTAATCTGTTTACACAGCTCGGGATTAACCATGCCGACATACATCATCAACTCTGGCGCGGAACTGCCGATATCATCAACCCGCCAGGTCCCGCTATAACGAACTGGAAAGCTCGAATGAACATTTTCACCCTGATAATCCTGTAGCGTCCAGACCGTTGCACCACCATTTTCAGGGCTGAAAACATGACAGGACAGATCTGTCGGGCTATTGGCATGATAATAATAAGTATCAGACCCATCGAAAGGCGCCCGTTCAAAACTGATTTCTGTAAGGTCACAGCCACTAAGCCGTAAGCGCATGATCGTCGTTTTCATGGCGGCTGTAGACTGCATAAGTCTGGAAGCCTGCAATTCCCGGGTTTCACGGTCTACAGATCCGGAAGAGCGGCCAGACTGGGTCACAGCATAAGACAACGCCGCAAAGAGGGCGACAGCAATAAGAATTAAAAACAACGCATTACCGGATTGATGTCTCAATGATCTGGAGCCATAACGGATTCCATGACAAGAATTTTGTCGATTCAACTGCTGACCCCTTAATCTCTATGGAAAGAAAGCTATACTTTAGATAAATTAGCACAGAATCATAAAATAACCACTAGCAGAATTTAGATATCTCTGCGCACTTAACCTTCCCGGCTGCGTTTACCAAAAATTCAAGATTTTCCCGTAAAATAAGAAGAGGAGATGATTGATTTTTGATAAGGGGAGAATAATGAAGACACGTCGCAAAAACTCACAAACCAAGCTAAAGCACCAGTTTGTCGCCCGGCAGACGCGCCGACCCGCGCAAAGCTCACGTCCGGGCGGCGTAAGGCTGGCACCGGTAACGCCGCAGGTCATGCGCTCGCACTGTTAAACACATGCGCTACAATATAAATTCACCGTTAAACCTTGACGTTCTGGCTTATACACGACATATCTTGTAGTACATTTAGTCTACGAGGTAACAAGATGCATGAGCGCGCAGGACAATCCCCCTATGGTAATTGGGCCGGAACAACCATCATTTCCGTTCGCAAAGGCGATGAAGTCGTCGTTGCCGGGGACGGTCAGGTCTCCTTTGGCGATACCGTCATGAAATCCAATGCCCGCAAGGTCCGCAGGCTGGGACATGGCGATGTTATCGTCGGTTTTGCCGGGGCGACGGCAGATGCCTTTACCCTGTTTGAACGGCTGGAAGCCAAAATCGAACAACATCCGGGGCAATTGGTCCGATCCTGCGTTGAGCTTGCCAAAGAATGGCGCACTGATAAATATCTGCGCCGTCTGGAAGCCCTGATGGCGGTTTGCGATGAAGATACCTCCCTTATTCTCAGCGGTAACGGCGATGTTGTTGAACCTGAAAACGGTTTGATTGGCATTGGTTCCGGCGGGCTTTATGCGTTATCCGCCGCCCGGGCTCTGGTCGATATTGAAGATATGAGCGCAGAGGATATTGCCCGCAAAGCGATGAAAATCGCCTCGGATATCTGTGTCTATACCAATGACAACCTGACAATCGAAACACTTAAGAAAGAGGGATAAACATGTCCGTTAACCCTGTAACAACTGAAACAGACCAAAAGACGGCACCGAAAAGCGACCACAAATCGACACCTGTCGATAAAATTGACCCGTCTGCTTTCAGCCCCAAGAAAATTGTCAGCGAGCTTGACCGCTATATCATTGGCCAGAAAGAAGCCAAACGCGCTGTGGCCGTCGCCCTGCGCAATCGGTGGCGCCGACAGCAGCTTGATGATGTCATGCGGGATGAGGTCCTGCCCAAAAATATTCTGATGATCGGCCCGACCGGGGTGGGTAAAACCGAAATATCCCGGCGGCTGGCCAAGCTTTCCCAGGCGCCGTTTATCAAGGTCGAGGCCACCAAATTCACCGAAGTTGGCTATGTCGGCCGTGATGTTGAATCGATCATCCGTGACCTGTTTGATGTCGCCATTAACATGACCCGTGAGTCTATGCGCGAAGAAGTCGTTGCCCGCGCTGAAATGGAAGCCGAAAACCGTGTTCTGGATGCTCTGGTCGGTCCCGGCGCCAGTGAAACCACGCGCGAGTCCTTTCGCAAGAAATTACGTGCCGGTGAGCTTGACGATAAAGAAATCGAGATTGCCATCAGCGAAAAAGCCGGCAGCGGTATGCCGACTTTTGATGTTCCGGGTATGCCCGGCGCCCAGATGGGTATGATCAATATCGGCGAGATGCTGGGCGGCTCTATGGGCCCCAAGAAAAAGAACAAAAAGATGAAAGTCCGCGAATCCTACAATATTCTGATTGAGGAAGAGGCCGACAAGCTGCTTGATGAAGATAAAGTCATCGCCACCGCCAAGGAAGCCGTCGAGAATAACGCCATCGTCTTTCTTGATGAAATTGATAAAATCGCCCATCGCTCTGACAGCCGCAGCGGCGATGTCAGCCGCGAAGGGGTCCAGCGCGACCTGCTGCCCCTGATCGAAGGCACAGCCGTTTCCACCAAATATGGTCTGGTCAAAACCGACCATATTCTGTTTATTGCCTCCGGTGCTTTCCATTTTTCCAAACCATCGGATATGCTGCC
>JBNJDW010000036.1:0-12810 GCA_051745265.1 Pseudomonadota bacterium | reverse complement strand
TGCCGCGGATCTGCATCTTTATGATCCGGACTGGCGGGCCGATATTTTGCACAGCCATGA
Organism: Pseudomonadota bacterium; assembly: GCA_051745265.1. Lineage (GTDB taxonomy): Bacteria > Pseudomonadota > Alphaproteobacteria > Micavibrionales > CSBR16-224 > JBNJDW01. The sequence continues at coordinate 12,750 of JBNJDW010000036.1, read as the reverse complement.
CTGGCAGGGCGGGCTGGCGCCGCTGTATAGTCAATTATCGCCCCAGAAAACACCGCCGAAAACCGTGCTGACCATTCATAATATTGCCTATCAGGGTCTGTTCTCCGCGCAGCATCTGGCCGGGCTCGGCCTGCCGATGGAATTCTACAAGGCCGAAGGCGTCGAATATTATCAAAAGATCGGCTTTCTCAAAGCCGGCATCTTTTATGCTGACCAGATCACCACTGTCAGCCCGCGTTATGCCGCCGAAATCCAGACCGCGGATTTTGGCTGCGGGCTGGAGGGCCTGCTGGCGCATCGCCGCCATAGCCTGACCGGCATTGTCAATGGCATCGATACCGATATCTGGTCGCCGGAAACAGATCCGGAGCTGCCTGATAATTTTTCAGCCCGCAGACTTGGCGGCAAAAAGAAAAACCGGCAGGCTTTGATTAAAGAATTCGGCCTTGACCAGAAACAAAACGGCCCGCTGTTTACGGTGATCAGCCGGATGAGCCCGCAAAAGGGTCTGGATCTGATCATTGATGTTTTGCCCTTTATTCTAGCCAAAGGCGGTCAGGTCATTGTACTGGGATCCGGTGATCAAAAACTGGAAGCGGCCTATCAGGCGCTGGCCAGAAAACACCCGGGTCAGATCGCCGTCTCCACCGCCTATGATGAGGCGCTGGCCCATCGTCTGATCGGCGGGGCCGATGCCCTGTTAATGCCCTCCCTGTTTGAACCCTGCGGACTCGTACAGCTGTACGCCCTGACATACGGCACAATTCCGGTTGTACGTGCCACCGGCGGCCTTGCCGATACGGTGCAGGACAACATCACCGGCTTTACCTTTCAACAGCCCGGCGCCGCCGCCTTGCAAAGCTGCCTTGAACGGGTCTTTGCCAGCTATACCGCGCCGGACAAATGGCAGGCCCTGATGCAGAACGCGATGGCCGAAGATTTCAGCTGGACATCCTCTGCCGCGGCCTATGCCGACCTGTACCACCACCTGTTGGGACACCCGCAGGCATATGCACCCCTAAGAACAGCGGCGAACCGCAACACTAAAAAATCCATCGCCTGAAAAGCAAGAATACAATGCTTTCCCAGCATCGTTATTGATTGACGGTGCCGGGGTTACGGCGTAACCTTTGCGACAGAAAAGGAATAAAAAATGACCGTCTTATGTTTTGAAATGACCAGTTGGGAAGCGGATATGTTGCAGCGCAACTGCCCGAATACCGTCCTGAAACCAACAAAAAAACGCCTGACTGCGGATAATGCCGGTCAATTTCAGGATGCTGAAATGCTCTCCAGCTTTGTCTATTCCAATCTGAGCCGTGACGTGCTGGAACAGATGCCGGATCTGAAATTTATTGCCGCCCGCTCAACCGGTTATGACCATATTGATCTGGACTACTGCCGCCAGCATGATATCACCGTTTGCAATGTGCCCAGCTACGGCACCAAAACCGTGGCCGAACATGCCTTTGCCCTGCTGCTCTCGCTCAGCCGTAATATCCCCAATGCCGCCAGAGGCACCCGTGAAGGACGCTTTAATTTTGATGGTCTCTGCGGCTTTGACCTGTGCGATAAAACCATTGGTGTGATCGGCACCGGCGATATCGGCGGCCATACGGTTCGTATTGCCAATGGGTTTGATATGGAGGTCCTTGGCTATGACCTGTATCCGAATGCGGATCTGCCCTGTACTTATACGGATCTTGATGACCTGCTGGGCCGGGCGGATATTATCAGCCTGAATATTCCAGGATCGGCCGAAACAAAAGATTTCCTGTCCGACCGCGAATTTGGCTTGATGAAAGACGGCATTGTCATCATCAATACCGCCCGCGGCACCGTGGTGAATAATGCCGCGCTGTTAAAGAACCTCGATTCCGGAAAAGTGGCCGGCGCCGGGCTTGACGTGCTGGCGGGGGAGCGCGCCCTACATGATCGTGACGTTCTGTTTTCCCCTGATTTTTCCAGCCGCTATGACCCCTGGTCACTGTTGATTGATCAGGCGCTGATGCACCATCCCAACACCCTTATCACCCCGCATAGCGGCTTTTACACACATGAAGCGCTGGGCCGGATTCTGGAGACCACGGCCGAGAATATCTGCGGCTTTCTGGTCGATAAACCGCGTAACATTGTCACCTGATACCTCACCTACGGGAGCATTTTTAAATGGATCTGACTTTTATGGGCGCCGCGCAAACCGTCACCGGCTCTAAATACCTGCTTGAAGATGACGGCAAAAAGATTCTGATTGATTGCGGGCTGTTTCAGGGCCGCAAGGAACTGCGCCTGCAAAACTGGGCCGGATTGCCGATCAACCCAAACCGGATTGATGCCGTGCTTTTGACCCATGCCCATCTTGACCATAGCGGTTATCTGCCCAAACTGGTCAAGGCCGGGTTTAAGGGCAAAATCTATTGCTCCTCAGCCACCGCGGATCTGTGTAAAATCCTGCTGCCCGACAGCGGCCATATTCAGGAGGAAGACGCCTATCGCGCCAATAAATACAGTTACACAAAACACCATCCGGCCCTGCCGCTTTACACGGAAAAAGAGGCCCGCGACTGTTTTGATCATTTCTTCCCCATTGATCTGGGCGAAACCCATGCCCTGACCGATGAGCTGAATTTCATGTTTCACCGGGCCGGACATATTCTGGGCTCCTCCTTTATCAAGGTCCAGAACGGCAGCACTTCTATCCTGTTTTCCGGTGATATGGGCCGCATCCATGATCCGGTGATGAAACCGGCCGCCAAAATTCAGGAGACGGATTATCTGGTGCTGGAATCAACCTATGGCGACCGCCTGCATGACCAAGACGACCCGACAGAGGAACTGGGCGAAATTATCCGCAAAACAGCCGCCCGCGGCGGTTCGGTGATTATTCCCTCCTTTGCGGTGGGCCGGGCGCAATCGATTATCTATGCGCTTTATATTCTAAAGACCGAAAAGAAAATCCCGCAGATGCCCATCTATCTCGACAGTCCGATGGCCATCCGGGTGACCGATCTTTTGACCCGTCACATGAACGAACACCGGCTGTCGCCCGAGGAATGCGCCGCGATGGAAGACATGGTACAGTACACACGTACACCCGAAGACTCCAAAGCCATCTATGACAGTAACGGCATGCCCAAAGTCATCATTTCCGCCAGTGGTATGGCCACCGGCGGGCGCGTGCTGCACCATTTAAAACATTATCTGGGCGACCGGCGCAACACCATCCTGTTCCCCGGCTTTCAGGCGGCAGAAACCCGCGGCGATCGTCTGACCCGCGGCGAAAAAGAAATTAAAATCCATGGCCAGTTCTGGCCGGTCAATGCCGAAATCACCCAGATGCAGAACATGTCAGCCCATGCCGATTATAACGAAATTCTCAGCTGGCTTGAAAATTTCCGCGCGCCGCCAAAACATGTCTTTCTGACCCATGGTGAAATGGGCGCCGCCGAAGCCCTGAAAGCCAAAATCGAGGAAAAATTCGACTGGTCGGTTTCCATCCCGGCCCCGATGCAGAAGGAGCGTTTATGAGTCTCCAGACCAATCAACCGGCCACCTGTGAACATGAATGTGACTGCACCCTGCATGAGGGCAGCAAAACCGGCCTGATTGTCCTGACCGGCGGGCCCGGGGCCGGAAAAACCGCTGTCCTTGAAATTATCCGCAAACAACTATGCGAGCATGTCGTCATCCTGCCCGAGGCCGCCTCGGTTGTCTTTGGCGGCGGCTTTTGGCGGCTGCCGTCCAAATCAGCGCGGCTCGCCTCCCAACATGCCATCCTCCATGTCCAGCAGCAAAGCGAGAATCTGGTGCTGGGGGAGCAAAAATGGGCGATCGGTCTGTGTGACCGCGGCACGCTTGACGGGCTGGCCTATTGGCCGGATGACGAAGACAGTTTCTGGCAGGCGGCGCAGACTGATTTAAACCGTGAATATGACCGCTATCAGGCGGTCATCCATTTGCGGACGCCCACTGAGGATTTTGGCTATAACCACCACAATCCCCTGCGCATCGAAACCGCCGTACAGGCCGAGGCCATAGATAATAAAATTGCCGTCATCTGGTCCGGCCATCCGCATTATCATGTCGTCGAAAGCACTGCTGATTTTCTGGTCAAGGCCGAACTGGCCCTGCAGCATATTAAAAAATATATACCGGACTGCTGCCGGGTCAGCGCCCATCTGTAATTACAGCAAACCTGCCATGACACCGGGAATCTGTTCCTCAAGATCACTGGCGACAAGGCCGCTGCCAACCCGCCGGCCACATTCGCCATGCATCCAGACCGCGGCGCAGGCAGCCTCAAAAACCGGCATATCACGGGCCAGCAAGCCTGTGATCATACCCGCCAGAACATCGCCGGTTCCGGCGCTGGCCAGATGCGGGCTGGCGTGATGATTGACCACATAGCGGCCATCGGGGGCGGCTATAATGCTCTCCGCACCTTTCAGCAGGATATGCGCGCCGCTGGTGGCGGCGGCCGCTTTGGCGCGGTCAATCCGTGATCCCGTAGATTCCGGGAACGCCCGGCTGAATTCCCCGTCATGCGGGGTCAGGATATAATTTTCTGACAGGCACGGCGGCAAATCAGACAAGGCATCCGCATCCAGCACAGCAGGCATATCCGCCGTAAAATCCGGTTTTACCGGCAGCCCGCCCGGACCATATAACCGGGCGGTCACCCGGTCATCCTGCCAGTTAAGATCATCCCGCACCAGAATATGCGCGGGCAATACCGTACGGTAAATCGGTGCGGTATTCACATCGGCCAGCACGGTGACAAGGCCCGTGCCCATCCGCGCGCAGGCGGTCGCCGCCAGACGGGTTGCGCCGGTCAATGCGGGCGCGCCGTAAATCAGGGCATGGCCGTGCTGGTATTTATGGCTGTCTTTGCCTTTAACGGGCAACGCGGCCCGCCATAAATCAGGATGATTTTCAAACGTCATTTTATATATACACCTTTACCCTTTACGCGCTTTTTAAACTGTAACGGGGTGCCGCGCATCCGGCAAATCTTTTCCAACAGGACAACGCCGGCATTGTTCCGCCAAAGCGGGAACTTTACCGCCCGGCGGATCATTTGAAATATAACCATCCAACAAACCAAAAGGACCTTTACCATGAAACACGGCATTGGCAGACATGTCTGGGCGATACCTGAGGGCTATATCCCGTCAAAAAGCACGGGGCCGGCCCCTGAAATGACCAGCCATGAAACCATCTGTATCCTCAATACCAATACCGAGGCGGCAAAGATTGAACTGATGCTCTATTTCAGTAACAAAGATCCGGTCGGCCCCTATCAGATCACGGTTCCGGGGCAGCGGACCCTGCATCTGCGTTTTAATGATCTCAAAGATCCGGCGCCGGTGCCGCGCGATACCGATTATGCCTGCGCGCTGGTCTCGAACCTGCCGGTCATTGTCCAGCACACCCGGCTGGACAGCCGTCAATCGGCAAACGCTTTGCTGTCGACCATGGCCTATGCCCATTTTGAATGAGCTTTGCACAGCGGTTTTAGTATTTGAAAGCGCGTTATCCTGTTGTAAGCTTATCGCCACAACATAAACAGGAAGACCAGAGCATGAGCACCGATCGCGCCTTAAAAAACCATCAGGATATTCACGCCCCGACCGGCACCGACCTCAGCGCAAAAAGCTGGCAGACCGAAGCGCCGCTGCGGATGCTGATGAACAATCTTGATCCCGATGTTGCCGAAAACCCCGATGAACTGGTGGTCTATGGCGGTATCGGCCGGGCGGCGCGCAACTGGGCCTGCTATGATAAAATCGTTGAAAGCCTGCAAAATCTGGAGGATAACGAAACCCTGCTGGTTCAATCGGGCAAACCGGTCGGTGTTTTTCAGACCCATAAAGACGCCCCCCGCGTGCTGATCGCCAATTCCAATCTGGTGCCGCATTGGGCGAATTGGGATCATTTCCGCGACCTTGATGCCAAGGGGCTGATGATGTACGGCCAGATGACCGCCGGATCGTGGATTTATATCGGATCGCAAGGCATCGTTCAGGGCACCTATGAAACCTTTGTCGAAATGGGCCGCCAGCATTTTGACGGCGATCTGTCCGGCAAATGGATTCTGACCGCCGGGCTTGGCGGTATGGGCGGCGCCCAGCCGCTGGCCTCGACCATGGCAGGCGCCTCCATGCTGGCCATTGAATGTCAGGCCAGCCGCATTGAACGGCGGCTTGAAACCCGCTATCTCGATCATAAAGCCGCAACACTGGATGAGGCGCTGGATATTCTTGAACGCGCCAAAAAAGATGGCAAAGCTGTCTCCGTAGGTCTGCTGGGCAACGCCGCTGAAATCGTTCCTGAAATCGCCCGCCGGGCCAAGACCGGTCCGCGCTGCCGCCCGGATATGGTCACCGACCAGACCAGCGCCCATGACCCGCTGAACGGATACCTGCCCGTCGGTTGGAGCTGGGCGGAGGCCGAACAGAAACGCCGCCAAGATCCCAAAACCGTCAGCGCGGAAGCACGCAAATCGATTGCTATCCATGTCCAGGCGATGCTTGATCTACAGGCTTTAGGCATTCCCACCGTTGATTACGGCAATAATATCCGTCAGGAAGCTTTTGATGAAGGTATCAAAAACGCTTTTGACTTTCCGGGCTTTGTCCCCGCCTATATCCGCCCGCTGTTCTGCCGGGGGATCGGCCCGTTCCGCTGGGCGGCGCTGTCCGGTGATCCAGAAGATATTTACAAGACCGACCAAAAGGTCAAGGAACTGCTGCCCGATGACAAACATCTGCATAACTGGCTGGATATGGCGCGTGAACGCATTGCCTTTCAGGGGCTGCCGGCGCGGATCTGCTGGGTTGGGCTGGGCGATCGGGCGCGGCTGGGTCTTGCCTTTAACGAAATGGTCAAAAATGGCGAGCTTTCGGCGCCGGTGGTCATTGGCCGCGATCATCTTGACAGCGGCTCGGTTGCCAGCCCCAACCGCGAAACCGAAGGCATGAAAGACGGCAGCGATGCTGTGTCGGACTGGCCATTATTGAACGCGCTGTTAAATACCGCCAGCGGCGCGACCTGGGTCTCGCTCCATCACGGCGGCGGGGTAGGCATGGGCTATTCCCAGCATTCGGGTATGGTCATCGTTGCTGATGGCACGGATGATGCCGCCCGCCGACTGGAACGGGTGCTGACCAATGATCCGGCGACCGGCGTCATGCGTCATGCCGATGCCGGTTATGACAGCGCCATTGACTGCGCCCATGAAAAGGGCCTTAACCTTCCGATGATTGAGCAGGATTAACCATGTCAGTATTTATTCTTAAACCCGGCACGCTTACTCTGGCCGATCTGCGCCGTCTTGCCAGCGATCACACGCCGATTGAACTGGACCCGGCCGCCTATGAGGCCATGGCCAAGAGCGAGCAGATCGTCAATGATATTGTCGATAGCGGGCAAACTGTCTATGGCATCAATACCGGCTTTGGCGAACTGGCCAAAATTCCCATCGCCGCCGATAAAACCGCCGCATTGCAGCGCAATCTGGTCCTGTCCCATGCCACCGGTGTCGGCCGTTTTCTGAAAGATGAAGTCGTCCGGCTGATTTTGCTGTTGAAAATCAATGCGCTGGCCCAGGGCTATTCCGGTATTCGCCGCAGCGTGCTTGATTTTCTGATCATGCTTTATAATGAAGAAATCTATCCCTGCATTCCTGAAAAAGGCTCGGTCGGCGCCTCGGGCGATCTGGCACCGCTGGCCCATATGTCTTTGCCTTTGCTGGGCATTGGCCGCGTGCGGATCAAAGGTGAATTTCATCTGGTCAAAGACATTGCCGGTGATCTTGGCTGGACAACCTTCGAGCTTGCGCCCAAGGAAGGCCTTGCCTTGCTGAACGGTACGCAGGTGTCAACGGCGCTGGCGCTCTATGGGTTGTTCAAGGCGGAAAACGCCTATGCCGCCGCGCTTGTGGCCGGGGCCCTTTCGGTGGATGCCGCCAAGGGCAGCTCGGCCCCGTTTGATCCGGCGATTCATAAAATCCGTCGGCAGCAGGGCCAGATTGAAATTGCTGAACTGTATCTGCATTTGCTCGAAAACAGTGAAATCCGTGAATCACACCGCGTTGATGATGACAAGGTTCAGGACCCCTATTCGCTGCGCTGTCAGCCGCAGGTCATGGGCGCCTGTCTTGATCAGATGCGCTATGCCGCCGATATTTTTGAACGCGAGGCCAATGCGGTGACCGATAACCCGCTGATTTTTGCCGACAGTGATACCGTCCTGTCCGGCGGTAATTTCCATGCCGAGCCTGTGGCGCTGGCCGCTGATGCGCTGGCGCTGGTCATTGCCGAGATCGGCGCGATCAGTGAACGACGGATTGCCATGCTGATTGATCCCAAAATCTCCGGCCTGCCGCCGTTTCTGGTTAAGGATGCCGGAGCCAATTCGGGGTTTATGATTGCTCATGTCACCGCCGCGGCGCTGGCCAGTGAAAATAAAATGCTCGCCCATCCGGCCTCGGTCGATAGTCTGCCGACTTCAGCCAATCAGGAGGACCATGTCTCTATGGCCACCCATGGCGCGCGGCGGCTGGGTGATATGGCCTTTAACACCTGCAATATTATCGGTATTGAATTACTGGCCGCCGCGCAGGGCGTTGAATTCCACGCACCGCTGAAAACCGCCCCGGCCTTACAAAAAGTCATCAGCCTGATCCGCGAACATGTCGATCCGTATGAACGTGATCATTATTTCGCCCCCGATATCCGCCGCGCCGAACGGCTGGTCAAGGAAGGGCGTTTTATTGATTTTATCCCTGACACTCTGCTACCCTCTGGTGATCATGGAAAGTTATGAACTCCATCGCGGTGAAACGCCGCTGCTGATTTCGGTGCCGCATGCCGGGACCCATCTGCCTGATGATATTCGGGAACGCATGGGTATGCTGGGGCGCACTCTACCCGATACCGACTGGCATGTTGATAAGCTTTACGGCTTTGCCCAAGATCTGGGCGCGGGCATGCTGGTGGCAACACATTCGCGTTATGTTGTGGATCTTAACCGCTCGCCCGCGGATGAAGACCTCTATCCCGGGCAGGCGAAAACCGGATTTGTGCCCTTACAGAATTTTGCCGGATTTGATCTGTACCAACGTGATCAGGCACCCGATGCCCTTGAAATGCAAAACCGCGCCGAGCAATACTGGCAGCCCTATCATGACGCGCTGACCGCCGAGCTGTCGCGCCTGCGTGATAAATTCGGCTATGCCATTCTTTATGATGCCCATTCGATTGTCTCGGAAGTGCCGCGCCTGTTCGACGGTGTCTTGCCCGACCTTAATCTTGGCACCGCCAATGGCACCAGCTGCGCGCCGCAGATTGAACGCGGCGTGGCCCAGATCATGGACAAAAGTGATTTTTCCACCGCCGTGAATGGCCGCTTTGTCGGCGGCTATATCACCCGTCATTACGGCCAGCCGGACCGACATATCCATGCCCTGCAGATGGAATTAAGCGCCCGCAATTATATGATGGAAATGCCGCCCTTTGATTATGATCCGGCCAAGGCTGAAATTCTGCAAAAACCCTTAACCGCAATCATCCGCTGGCTTAATCGGACGGCCTAGGGTAAAAGGCACCGTTAATCACTGTGCCCAGACAGGCGGCATCACTGCCGATTTTATAGCTGAGCTCGGCCAGTTCACTGATATCGAACAGGGCAAAATCGGCCCGCTTGCCAATTTCCAGACTGCCGATCTGATCAGACTTGCCAAGGGCTTTGGCGGCATTGATCGTCACCCCGGTCAATGTTTCCATCGGCGTCATGCGAAAGAAAACACAGCCCATATTCATCATCAGCGGTATCGATGTCGCAGGCGAGCTACCGGGATTGCAATCGGTCGAAATCGCCATCGGCACCTGATATTTTCGGAACAGCTCAATCGGCGGCTTTTTGGTTTCACGCAGAAAATAAAACGCCCCCGGCAATAAAACCGCGACCATACCGGCCTCGGCCATCGCCTTGATATCGGCTTCCTCAATATATTCCAGATGATCGGCTGACAGGGCCTTGTATTCGGCGGCCAGCTGCGCGCCTTTTTGGTCGGATAATTGTTCGGCATGCAGTTTTAACGGCAGGTTTAAATCCGCCGCTTTTTGAAAAATACGTTCCATCTGCGCGCGGCTGAAACCGATTTTCTCGCAAAAACCATCGACGGCATCAATCAACCCTTCCGCGGCCAGCTGCGGCAGCATCTCGTCAACAATCAGGGTGATATAATCATCAGCGCGGGTTTTATATTCGGGCGGCAAGGCATGCGCGCCCAAAAAACTGCGCTGGACGATAATGCCAAAATCATCGCGGAGGCGGGTGGCCACGCGCAGCATTTTGGCCTCATTTTCAGTATCCAGGCCATAGCCTGATTTGATCTCCAGCGCTGTCACCCCGCCATGCATCAATGCCCGCAACCTGCCGGCGGCCTGATCATAAAGCGTATCTTCATCAGCGGCGCGCGTTGCGGTCACGGTTGACAGAATACCGCCGCCCGCCGCAGCAATTTCGGCATAGGACATGCCATTGAGCAGTTTATCAAATTCTGCCGCCCGGCTGCCGCCATAGACCAGATGGGTATGACAATCAATCAGACCCGGTAAGATGAAACAGTTTCCGGCATCTTCGATCCGCCGGGCACAATTTTCGACCGGATCGGGCAATTTAGTTTCTGGCCCCAGCCAGGCAATCCTGCCATCCTTGACCGCAATCGCCCCGTTTTTGATCACAGCCGCCGGTGCCTTTGCGGTCAGCGGTGCAACCCGGGCGTTTATCCAAACGATGTCCCACATTATAAATCGTCCCTTCACGGATACGATACTATAGTTTATATTCAGACTCAAACAGTCAAGATGATCATTTAAATCAAAGTCGATTGTTATGTTACAATATTATTTAAAGAGTTTATAATCATGCGCATATTTGCCATTAATAGCAAAGGCAACGCCCTGTTCCTGATCCTGATCGCCGTGGCGCTGTTTGCAGCATTGTCTTATGCGGTCACGCAATCCGGGCGCGGTGGTGGGTCCACTGACCGCGAACAGGCCCAGATCAAGGCTGCGGCATTTATTCAGCAGGTGCAAATGATGCATTCAACTATCCAGCGGGCCTATCTGACCGGTGGCTATGATCAGATTTTTACAAATAGCGATGCCGAAACCAATAGTGGCACCTGTTACGAAGGCTCAAATGCCTATAGCCCTTGTCACTCCATTGGTATTTTTAATGAAGCATTCGACCTTCCGGTTTTGGACACGACAGCCTATAGAACCGACGACCCTGACGATGACATCATGTGGATCTGGTCTTCACGGGAGGTGTTAATTAACGGCTCTCATCTTGGATCCTCCGAAACGGATGAATATATCGCTATCTACTGGCTTGACAAAGAACTCTGCGAGGAAATAAACCGCAACCTTCACGGTGACACCACTATACCCGATTTGAACCTGCCGAACAGCACATACGGCCGGGCTAAGATCATCGGCAATGCAGATGGTACAATAGATGCCATCGTTCCCAATGCCAGCAGCAAGGCTTTGGATATTGGTTTTGAACCCGGCTGCATTGAAGAACCCGGTCCGCGCTACACCTATATACATGTGCTTAGACGGCAATAAACCATAAACAGGGGCGGATCATGACAAAACGCAACAATAATAATGGCAACGCCCTGTTCCTGATTTTGATCGCCGTGGCGCTGTTTGCAGCATTGTCCTATGCGATCACGCAATCGGGGCGCGGTGGTGGGTCCACTGATCGGGAGCAAGTCCAGATTAAAGCTGCCGAGCTTGTTCAAAAAGTACAGATGATGCATTCAACCATCCAGCGCGCCTATCTGACCGGTGGCTATGATCAGATTTTTCCAAATACGGATGCTGAAACCAACAGCGGCACCTGTTACAAAGGCGGGAATTCTTATAGCCCCTGTCGCTCTGTTGGTATTTTTAACGAACAGTTCAACCTGCCGGTCTTAGACACAACACCTTACAGATCTGAAAACCCCGGCAATAATGTAGCATGGAGATGGTCATCACGGCGCGTCTATATAGAATCTGATGATATCGGATCCGCAGAAGCCGATGAATATATTTCTGTATTCTATGTACAGGAGGATATCTGCCGTGAAATCAATCGTCAGCTTCAAGATACAACAGATATCCCCAGCACAAGTTTTACCAATACAGACTCACCCGGCAGAACAGGCGTTGATCTCCGTATGAATGGGACAATTGATTCCCCTTCGGTGGATACAGGATTTTCGAGTATGATCATTCCTTATGAACCGCTCTGCGTTGAGACAAGCGGATCATATTACTATATCCATATTTTCAAACGACGGTAATTTTAATTAGATCAAAACCACTGACTCGATTAGAATAGTCATCATGAAAACTCTATTTGCCAAAACGGCGCTATTACAGTCGGGCTGGGCAGAGGATGTCGTCCTCCGCATCAATGATCAGGGCCGGATCACTGCGGTTGAAACGGGGCAGACACCGCCTGCTGATGCCAAAACGCTCGCCGGGCCCTGCCTGCCGGGGATGGCCAACATTCATTCGCATGCCTTTCAGCGGGCCATGGCCGGACATACCGAAAAGCCGACCGGCAGCCATGACAGTTTCTGGACCTGGCGCGATATCATGTACCATTTTGCAGGCATGATCACGCCCGAAGATCTGAACACCATCGCATCCCAGCTTTATATCGAAATGCTCAAATCCGGTTATA
>JBNJDW010000035.1:0-13002 GCA_051745265.1 Pseudomonadota bacterium | reverse complement strand
CGTCTCCGCTTTCGATGTCAGCCAGCAAAGCCTGCCGCGGTTTGCCTTTATCGCGACCGGTCAGGACAAGGGTTTTAAGGCCGATCGCAGTGCAGAGAGGCTCGAGATTGGCCGCATGCTGGCGGGCAAGGATTTCGGTCGGCGCCATAAACGCCGCCTGCGTTCCGGCACTGACCGCATTGATCATGGCAAACAGGCCAACCACGGTTTTACCGCTGCCGACATCACCTTGAATCAGACGCAGCATCCGGTCGGTGCTGGCCATGTCTTCCTCAACCTCGGTGATGGATCGGTCCTGCGCGCCGGTCAGGGTAAAGGGCAGGGCGCTGATCAGTTTTTCTTTTAACTGTGGATCAACCGGAAGGCTGCGGCCTTGCGCCCGGGTCTGATAATGACGGACCAGACGTAAGGAGAGCTGACTGGCCAGCAGTTCATCATAGGCCAGACGTTGGCGGTCCGGGGTGATGCCTTCCAGATTGTCAAAATCCTTCGGATTATGGGCCTGCAGGAGTGCCGCCTTCCAATCGGGCCATTGACGCTGTTTAAGCAGCGTGGGGTCAATCCATTCAGGTAAATGCGGTATACGGGGCAGGGCGTGGCGGACGGTGGTCAGCACGCGTTTATGGGTCAATCCGGCGGTAAGGGGATAGACCGGCTCAACCGTGGCGATTTCATCGAATTGATGGGGCAGGCCGATGGCATCAGGATGGGGCATTTGCGCCACGCCCTGATAGAACTCAACCCGGCCACTGACAATACGAGTCTCGCCAACAGGCAGCTGTTTTTCCAGCCAGTCACGGCGCGGATGAAAAAAGATCAGATCAAGCACGCCGCTGTCATCCGAACAGCGCACCCGATAGGGCTGGCTGCGGGTATGGCCGGGGATATGCTGATCGACCTTGATGGTTAAGGTGGCGATCCGTTCGCGCTCAATCTCGCTGATTTTCGGGTTATAGCGCCGGTCAATCAGATTGGTCGGCATGCTGAAAACGAGATCAATGACCGCAGGACCACAGAGCTTTTCATACAGATCCAGCAACCGGGGTCCGACCCCGGGCAACGTTTTGAGTGATGTGAACAGCGGGTCAAGCGCAAAAGGCCGTGCCATTATGCCCCCTGTTTAATCCGGGCGCTGAGCTTTAGCGCAAAACTGCCCAGCGCCATAAAGCTGATGCCGATAATAATCAGCACCAAGGGCCAGCCGAGCGAGTCCTGGAAATGATCATAGGAAAAATAACTGATATAACAGAGCATACCAAGCGTGCCCATAAAGACCATGACCCGGCTTGCCAATACGGTTCCGGCATACACAATAGCGGCGCCGGCGCCCAGATACAGCAGCTCTGCCGCTGTACCGTCTACAAGATCAAACAGGCCGACCAGAAAAACAACTGAGCCGACAAAGAACCAGAACGGCGTGATGGCATAATGATCGGTGCGGACAAGACCGGCTGAAATCATCAGGTAACCGGCGCCAAGCGTAAGACCGACCCATGCGATATCTAATACGGATGAAATATTTAAAACTTCATAGGCTGCGGTAAAGGCGATGCCATAGAAAACAAGACTGGTAAAGACCAGTGCCGGACGTTTCAAGGCAATCAGGGTGGGAACCTGTTGCGCCAGCATGATTACAGACATGATCAGCAGGCCCATGGGTGGATCAGGGCTGGTGCTGTAATGATCCAGTATCAGCAATATGCCGGTAGGCTGTAACAGGGATGAAATCAAGAACAGCGGTGTTGCTGCTTTGTCAAATTTGACATCCTTGACGGCGGCCAGACCCATCAGGTAACAGAAAAAACCAATGCCCAGCGTGACACAAACCTGACCGCCAAAACCGATATCCTGCCAGAAACTGGTCGTAAAAATCCCTATACCGGCAAAAATAAGGATACCGCCGATATAGTAAAACAGTCTGGGAATTGAACGCGCCGCCGGCTGGCCGCTGTCTTCAAGATGGCGGATATCGGCAAGCGTAATGCCATGACGATCCATCAGCAATCGGATTTGCGATATGGCCTGTGTTTTATCAGACATAGTAAAATTCCTTGATTTCTATTCCGCAATCACCCAGCCGAGGAACGAAACCGGATAGGTCCAGCGCTGTTCCGCGGGCAGTTCAATGTCATAGTTATGGCTTTCGTGACGGATGACATAGTTCCTGTCATAGTTTCGTCCGGTAAACAGACCACCGACCAGACCGTGGCTACGATGGCGACGCGGTGCAAAAACATGATCATCAGGAGAGGTCGGAGAGGTGTCAAGCTCAAGGTCTTTCAGACCTTCGTCTAAAGACACGGTCAGTTCACCTTCTTCGGTTTCAATGATATCCGGCGTGATATCCTCAACCTTGCCGCTGCCGGCATGATAGCGGTACAGGCGGTGCTGTATGGTCCGGGTGGAATCGTCGTCAGGTGTTTTGACTTCGGCTTTTAATCTGTTGTTTATAATGTCATAATTGACATGGCTTTGGCCATCATGAGTATATTTACCCAAGGTAAACAAAAAATCATATTTAAGTTCGGCCTGACGGTCTTGCGTTGCCAGCATGGACAGAGAAAAAATCGCCATTAACAGAACGGGCAATAAGATGCCCATGGACAGGAGCAGATTTTCCTTTATAAATTTCATCACAACCTCATTTTCTATCGGAGCATTTATGATGCAGCAAGTCACAGAAAATAACAAGCTTGATACCGATGTCGCGCGCAAGCGGCTGCACTTTCGAAGCTGGCATCGCGGCACCCGTGAAATGGATATGATTCTGGGCCGTTTTGCGGATCACCATCTTGCCCAATATGACAGGGCACAGCTGGAACGCTATGAACGATTATTAAAGAACAGCGATCCTGATCTTTATAACTGGCTGTCAGGCAATGAGCCTTTGCCACCGGCTGAAGACAGCGATGTTATGCAGGATTTTCTGGCGTTTCAATTGGACAGACCGTCTTAAGGTAAGTAAAGTGATCTCAGCGTATCATAGGTCAAATCGAACATATGCTGAGATGAAAAGAACATAATCACAAACCAGACGCCATTGGCAATCCAGCCGAGCTTTTTCAGGTGCTTAATCTCCGGAAAGGGCGGGTGGACTTTCTTTTGCCAGACCATAATCACCTGATTGGTCTTGTATAAAAGCACACCGAAAATATTGGCGAAGAAAATCAGTCCGAGAATGATAAAGGTCACACCGCTCCACGAAAAGGCCTCAGCAACAGGATCGCGCCAGAATAACCAGGTGCAGATGATAAGCCAGCCAACAACAGCATTGCCCAGCGAATCGAGAATATTCCATTGCAGGAAAGCGCGTTCGGTCAAGTAAGCCGGACTGGCGCTGAAATGCCGTTCCGGCCGGGCGCGTTTGTTGTTATCGGGTTGTGGGAAATCTGAAAAAGCCATAGGGCGGATTATGGCACTAAATGCCTGTGCATGCAAACAGGCAAAATCATTTTTATAAATCGGTCAGGCTGTCACGGCTGCCCAGTGTTATTTTAACAATATCAAATGAAAATCCGGCCCGGGCCATGGCGGCCATATCCTTATCATAGCGTTCGGGATCAGGCGGGATGCGGTAGGGGCCAAGCCGCCGTTTCCGGGCATATTTTTCGGCAGCGGCGCGTTCGGTGGCGGAAATATCCTCGGCATTTTCTTCATAGGCATGTTTTTCAAGCGCGGCGGATATTTCTTCGCTGCTCAGGCCTTTCTGTGAAAGCTTGGCATGGATCATACGCTCCGAATTGCCGCGCTGACGCAAGGCGCGGACTTTGGCAAAGCTGTAAAGCGCATCATTGAGAAGACCGGAAGACTGATAACGGGTGATCAGCTCCTCGAGCATTGGATAAAATTGTTCTGCATCCTGTTCGTGATGACGGGCGGAACGGTCGATTTTACGCTTCATTATCCGGCGGAAATTTGCCGTAGAGCTTGAATAACGGCCAAGGTAATATAATCCGGCATTTTCAAGATAGGTCGGCGTAATCTTTCTGGGGGACCGGCGTTTTCTTTGTGGCGTTGATTTTTCTGTATCCTGGCTCACATCATACTCCTATTAGTGTTAACATTCGCGCCGAAATGCGGTAGTGTCAACACCAGAGAAGGAAAATAAGAAAATGCCGCAAGATACAGCCTCGCAAGCGACAGCGCCAATCCTGTCTGCACAGGAACAGCATGATGAAAATTTACTGACCCCGCGTTATATAGGGCGGTTTAATGCCGTTGGCTTCTGGACCTTGTTTTCAAAAGAAGTCTATCGCTTTATGAAAGTCTATGGCCAGACGATTATTGCGCCGGTGGTCACCACGGTTTTATATTATCTGGTCTTTACCCTGGCCTTTGGCGATATACGTAAGGCGATCGGCGGGGTGGAATATATGCTGTTTCTGATGCCCGGGCTGATTATGATGACCATGGCGCAGAATGCGTTTATGAATAGCTCGTCCGCGCTGATGATCAGTAAATATGATGGCAGTATTGTTGATCTTTTGATGCCACCGTTGTCCAATCGTGAAATTCTGGGTGCCAAGGTTCTGGGCGGTGCCATGCGTGGTCTTGTCGTCGGTACGGCATCGACTTTGACCTTTCTGGTCCTCTCGGATATGAGCTTTTACAATCCCTTTTATATTTTCTTTCATGCCGTGGCCGGATCGATGTTTTTATCAACCATGGGGCTTATGACCGGAATATGGGCTGAGAAATTTGACCATACGGCAGCGGTGACCAATTTTCTGGTTACGCCGATGACCTTTTTATCCGGCACCTTTTATTCTATAGATCAGCTGTCTGATAAATGGCAGCCCTTGGTCGTCTATAACCCGTTTTTCTATATGATTGACGGTTTTCGTTACGGGTTTATCGGTTATGCCGACAGTAACCTTGCTGCCGGGATTATTGTGATGCTGGTGATGAATGTCGTCTTTTTATATGCGGCATATAGAATGTTGAAATCTGGATATAAACTTAAAAGTTGAGGTCATGGCAATACGAGGCGCAGGAAAAAAAGGTAAAGGCGAACGCATTATTGATGATAATGTCGTTCAGCCCTTCAGACTGGAAAAAACCAGTATACGTGGTCGGGTCGTACGTTTGGGATCGGTATTGCAGGATATTATCAGCCGCCATAATTATCCGGCGCCGGTGTCCTATTTACTGAGCGAGACGGTAACGCTGTGCGTGCTGTTATCCGCGATGCTGAAATATGACGGTATTTTCACCCTGCAGATTAAGGGCAGCGGGCCGATTAATGCCTTGGTTGCTGATGCGACAACAGACGGCAAGATCCGCGCCTATGCCAGTTTTGATGAACTGGCAGTCAAAAAACTGGCCAAACGTAAACCGGATCGTGACAATAATTTCTTTCACCTGCTGGGCCAGGGCTATGTTTCCTTTACCGTTGATCAGGACAGCGAAGATGTAGACCGCTATCAGGGCATTGTCGAATTACAGGGCGAAAGCCTGATGGACAGTGTCCAGTATTATTTTGACCAGTCCGAACAGATTAATACGGCATTCCGTCTGGCCATTCATCCGCAGGATATGCAGTGGCGGGCCGGCGCGCTTATGATTCAGCATATGCCGGTCGAAGGCGGTTATGCCGAGGCGGATCAAGAAATCTCTGACGAGGACTGGAATCGCTCGCACATTCTGATGGCCAGTTGCCGGGAAGAAGAAATTCTGTCGCCGAATTTACATTCCGCTGATGTTTTATACCGCCTGTTCCATGAGGAAGGGGTCAGGATTTATCCGCAGCAGCCGATTACGCATGCCTGCCGCTGTTCACGCGAAAAGATTGAAAATGTGATCCTGACCTTGCCGAAAGAAGAGACGGATTCCATATTGAAAGAACAGGGCAAAATTGGTGTTACCTGTGAATTCTGTAGCCGCGAATACAATTTTACCCCTGAGGATGTTCACCATTTAGAGGCCGAAGCAGAAACATGACAAACAGATTTTATCGTATCGTATGGATTGTTATTTTGATTGCAGGACTGCAAGCCGGCTTGACGGCCTGTGTGTCTTCACCGCCGGCAGGGGAAGTGGCGGTTGATACTTATGAACACCTGCAGGCTTTGGCACTGGATGTTGCCGATGTTGAAATTCGGGATCGTTACAGCCCGCCGATGACGGCGCCTTTTGTTGAGCATCGTATGATAAATCCGCCTTATAATGCGGCGTATAATATGATGAACCATGCCTTCAAACCCACCGGGGCGAATAATGTTATCGAATTGCATATCATTGAGGCCTCGGTGCGGAAAACAGAAGCTGAAGATAGCGCCGGCGGATTTCAGCTATGGCAGACACAGCGTGACAGTAAATATAATGGTCAGTTGGTGGTTGAAGCCGTGCTGAAACGCTCTGTACCGCCCTATAACACCATCGGTCAAGCGACGGTAACGGCAAAGCGTTCATTGACAGCACCGGAAAATCTGTCGCTGCTAGAACGCGAACAGGCCATTAACCGTATGATGGAAAACATGGTCGATGATTTGCGTCAGGGATTATTATCCGTATTTGATAAGAAATTCAGTATCCTGCTGGCCAAACCCATGGCAGGCCAATAAATAAAGCAGATTACCGGCGCCAGAACCGCGGGCTGAGCATGACCAGGAAGGTAAACAGCTCAAGCCTGCCCATTAGCATGCCAAGGCAAAGGATCCATTTTGCCGCATCCGGCAGCGGGGCAAAGTTACCGGCAGGGCCAATGACATCCCCCAGACCAGGGCCGACATTTGAAATTGCCGTCACAGCGCCGGACATTGAGGTGACAAAGTCTAAGCCGCAGAGTTGAAGACTGACAGCCATCAGGGCAAAAACAAGCGCAAACATGAAGAAAAAGCTCATCACCGCGACCGGAACATCCCGCGGAATTGGTTTGTGATTGTAATAGGCAGGGAACACCCCATGCGGATTGATCATTTTTTTAATCTGAGAACTGGTAACGGCATAAAGCACCTGAAAACGGAAAATCTTGATACCGCAAGATGTCGACCCTGCGCAGCCGCCGATACACATGGCAAAAAAAGCAATGCTGACGACAAAACTGCCCCACAGGCTGTAGTCTGCAGTCGTGAAGCCCGTACCGGTAATCAGTGAGGTGATATTGAACAGAGATTTCTGTACAGCTTCGGCAAAGTCCCAACCCTGGTTAAGCAGCAGATAGGTAATAATGATAAAGCTGATAGAGGCAACGATACCAAAAAACCAGCGCACCTGAGTGTCCCGGGTCAGGGCGGTGTAATCACCGCGGATGGTCCGCAGATATAAGACGAAAGGTAAAGCGCCCAGCCACATAAAGACAATACAGATGGCATCAATCAGGGGGCTGTCAAAATGCGCTATAGACGCGTTATACGTCGAATAACCGCCTGTTGCAATCGTTGTCATGGCATGGGCGAAAGCGTCAAAACCGCTCATCCCGGCAAGGTTATAGAACAGGGCGCAAAGCAGGGTCAGGATAATATACAGTACACCGATATAGGCAGCGATTTTGGCGGCGCTGGGCAGGACTTTCTCCATATCCAGCGATTCTGTTTTAAAAAGCTGCATGCCGCCGACCTGTAATAACGGCAGGATCGACAGTGCCATAATCAGAATACCGACCCCGCCCAGCCATTGCAGTATGGCGCGCCAGAACAGGATGCCGGGCGGCAGGATTTCGACATCAACCATAATGGTGGATCCGGTTGTGGTAACGCCGGATACGGCTTCGAAGACAGAGTCTGTATAGCTAAGACCCAGATCGGAAAAGTAAAACGGTAAGGCGCCAAAAAGCCCCGTGACCACCCAGGCGGCATTGGTCAATAAAAAGGCCTGTTTTAAATTCAGGGTCACACGGTCCTGACGAGATGTCAGGACCATGGCCAGACCAAAAAAACCTGTAATGCACTGGGATCCGGCAAAGACCCGCCAATCCGGATTATCTGCGGTCAGATCAATCGCCATGGGCAGCATCATGGCCGCTGACAGGATCAACAGCAGAATACCAACGGTGAAGAGAATAGGCCGGTAGGACAAGCGCGATTCTCCCTTAGTTCAAAGTTTGTTTTTGATAGGGACAATCAAGGGAAAAGGCCGGTATATGGATATCAAACATACCGTTTTCCTGGTCTTCCATCGTGTAATAGCCGAACATGATGCCTGATGGTGTTGAGAGCGGTGCGCCGCTGGTGTATTCAAAGCTCGCGCCCGGTTCAATAATGGGCTGCTGGCCGATCACCCCTTCGCCCTGAACCTCCTGACTGCTGCCAAGACCGTTGGTGATTTTCCAATAGCGGCGGCGCAGCTGCACAGCTGTTTTGCGGTTGTTGGAAATTATGACTTTATAGCCCCAGACGAAAAGACAGTCTTCGGGCTGAGATTCCCCTTCAATATAAAAGGGTTCGACCTTAACTTCGACATTAAGTGTAGAGGCGGTGTAAAGGTCGATGATCTGATCGGTCATAATTTTCGGTTCTGGGTAGAGAATAATACATACTGGCTGGCAGTATACAAAAGAAAACCGGCCAGATCAATTGACCTGACCGGTTTAATTTTTTAACCACGATATGATTATTCGAGGCTGATCTCAACGCGGCGGTTCGCTGGTTCACGAACGTTATCCGCAGTTTCGACCAGAAGTTCTTCTTCACCACGTGCCTCGGTACGGATCTTTTCAGGATCCACACCAAGGTCAACAAGAGCATCTTTTACTGATGCTGCCCGACGTGTTGAAAGTTTTTCGTTGTAATCTTCCGGACCAGAGCTGTCAGTATGGCCGGTGGTGACAATATTGGTAACATCACCGCGCTTGGAAATTTCTGATGCAACCGCATCCAGAACTTCTTTCGCACCGCTGGTCAATGTTGATTCATCCCAGTCAAAGAAGACGATGAACAGGGCTTCTTCCAGTTTTACGGGCTCGTTTGAAGAAACGTCTTCAATCGGTTCCGGTAAATCGTCAGCGACAGGGGCCGGCTCTGGCTTCACCATAGACTGAATATCATTCAGCAGGGCATAAAACTGGTTCTTACATTCGATAACATCAGCGTCCCAGTTTTCTTCCTGTGTTTCAACCCAGCAGTCAAAACGGGCCTGAGCGGCCGCGGCTTTGTCAGCAACCAGTTCGCGGGCACCATTTTCAAGGACAGTAACCAGCATATCGCGGGCTTCACCCATTTCGACATAATGTGGTTCATCCAGGTTCCAGTCTTCAAGCGGCTCGGGCATAACGACTTCGCCGGAAGCGGCTGCAAGGCCTTTGCGCGCAAAATGAATACCATCGGGGTAATCCCGCTGCTCATATTGCTGGTGGTTTGAATAAGCACGATATTCTGCTGCCAGATATTTCGTGAACGGGGTTCCGGTGGCCTGGGTTTTATTCAGGGCCTCGACCTCGGTATTGGTTTGGGCGCCGCAGGCTGCTACAAGCAGCACACTCGCCGTTATGATAAATTTGCCTAACCGTTTCATTGAATTCTCCGCAATTATTTGTGATTTATAAACGTATAACCTAAAAGCGTGTTCCACTGTTAACGGACTTTATCCTTTTTTTTTAGAGATTTAAAGCTTTTTTTATTTAATCCTTTCAAGGAACTAAAAATTATCCCTTGCAATCGCGCCGGATTCGCATTATGTAATAGCTTCATCCGGCGTGTGATATTTTCACCTTATTTTCAAAATTCGCTGATATTCGTCAGCATCTAAGGGGTTTTGCGCCTAAATAAGAAAAAATAAGAAAAAAAGGAGCCAAATATGAATTCTCAAATGAGCGGCCAAAATGTAATGTTTCTGGTAGCAAACGGTTTTGTTGAAAAAGACCTTCTATCGCTGCAACGTACCTTTATCGGTAACGGCGCGACAGTTAAACTGGTAAGTTGTGAAAAAAATCTGGTTAACGGTTTTAATGATGGTGAATGGGGTTTGACCTTTCCGGTTGAACAATCAATAGATTCAGCGCTTGCAGCTGATTTTGATGCTGTTGTCATCGTTGGCGGCAAACAGTCTGTTGACCGTCTTAGCAAAAATGCACATACACAACGCATTGTTGAAGCTTTCGTTGAAACAGAAAAACCGATTGTTGTTCTGAACGAAGCTGTTGATCTGGTCGAAGGCCACCAGGACCCTGATAACATCGTACGTCTTGACGGCGAAGTTGATGATGATATGACTGTTGCGGTTATGAACGGTATTGTCGTAACAGTTGATGATATGGCGCACGCAGCCTGAAAGGGAGACTTGTCATGCGGGCAGAAGTAGAATCAGTAGTGGCAGAGATCAATGAATCTCTGGTTCTGCTAAGGAGGCATCTTTGACTGGGACGTTTCCCGAAAAAGGCTTGAAGAGCTGAACGCATTGGCGGAAGATCCCGGTTTGTGGGATGATCCCGATAACGCCCAGAAAATTATGCAGGAACGGACACGGCTGGATAACAAAATTTCCGCCGTGCTCGATATTGAAAACACCCTGAATGATCAGGTTGAAATGATTGCCCTTGCCGAAGCGGAAGGCGATGAGGCCCTGATCAAAGAAGCGGAAACCATCTTATTTAATCTGCAGAAACAGGTTGCCAAACGGCAGCTGGAAAGCCTGCTGTCCGGTGAGGCGGATGCAAATGACGCCTATCTGGAAGTCAATGCCGGCGCCGGGGGTACGGAAGCCTGCGACTGGGCCAATATAATCCTGCGCATGTATTTACGCTGGGCAGAGCAGCATGGCTATAAAGCCGAAATTCTTGAAATGAGTGATGGTGACGAGGCCGGTATCAAATCGGCCACTGTCGAAATCAAAGGCGAAAATGCTTATGGCTGGCTGAAAACCGAAAATGGGGTGCACCGGCTGGTGCGGATATCGCCTTATGATTCAAACGCCCGGCGTCATACCAGCTTTGCCTCGGTATCGGTGTCTCCGGTTGTTGATGATAATATTGAAATCGAAATTGAGGATAAAGATATTCGCATTGATACCTATCGCGCCAGCGGTAAGGGCGGGCAGCACGTCAATAAAACAGACAGCGCCGTGCGCTTGACACATATCCCCACCGGCACCGTGGCTGCTTGTCAGAATGGCCGCTCGCAGCATCAGAACAGAGAAACGGCGATGAAAATGCTCAAAGCCCGTCTTTATGATATAGAACTGCAAAAACGCGAAGCTGAAAAAGCGCAAGTGGAAGGCGAGAAGACAGATATCGGCTGGGGGCATCAGATACGGTCTTATGTACTGCATCCCTATCAGATGGTCAAAGACCTGCGCACGCAGGCCGAAACCTCCCAATCGCAGGCCGTGCTTGACGGCGATATTGACCTGTTCCTTGAAAAAGCCCTTGCCGCGCAGCTTGGGAAGTAAACTTCCAAAACCGGCGGCAAGGTCATTGCTTAAAGCTTATTATTCACATTCACATACATCATAATGTATATGACCGCCTGTACCACGTATGGAACAACTTGTTTTATCCCCAGGATTGTCGCAGTTTGAGCCAAGCCTTGCAGTTAGGCCTGAGGAGTAAGGACCCGATGCACCGCTCTTATCGTGCCAACGATATGTAACCGGGCCACAAGTGCTCTCTATGGTCCAGTCCCAGACCTCAGTGTCACAGTTATAAACACCGTATTTACTGATTTCACCGACATCACCATCATCAGGGCAGGCTTCCTTTATTACTTGGGTACTTCCATTGCAGGTACATGTATTCGATTCTTCTTCCCATGGTCCCCAACTGTCGGCAGCACAGTCATAAGTGCGCTTTCTAGTGATTTTACCAGTAGGGTCTTCATAACCTGAAGGACAAGAGAAGTCTTTTGTATCTGTCGCAGATGAATCGCATACACAATCAGTGGATTCAGATGATGTCCAGGACGTCCAGTCTCCGGAATATGTGCCATCACAGACCCAGTCCCGTGTCTTGGTATAAGTTCCGCTATAGCCGGCCGGGCAGGCTTGAGGCGGGGTTGTTTCACTCTTGGGTACACATTCACAATCGCTGGCACCTGATTCTGTGGTCGTTGTAACGGGACCCGGTGTGCAGACTGTTTCTGATGTGACGTCAACATCACCTGTCCAGTTGCCTGTTGATTTATAGGCGTTACAGCTCATGGTCGTTGACTCTGTTTTTGGCGTACAGCTACAGCTTCCTGATTTAAAAGGCCCAGCCCAGGATCCGTTAGATTTACATCTAAATCTATGTTTACGATCTATACCATCTACCACTTCATCATAGTTATTCGGATTCCAAGTTCCAGGGGTATAGATTTTGGGAGAAATCGTATGCGTCACACCACAAACCTCTGTCGTGATAGCAGGGCAGCCTGTTACATTATCACAGACCAATGAACCATCGGACTGGATCCCTTTTAATTTACTGCCTGAAGGGCATTTGATTTCAGGTGAATCGGAGCATTTAATCTTGCCATTCTCAAAGCCGACGGCATAAGGGGTCGCCCCGCCGCATTGAAAGTTTGGATGCGCGACAGGTTCAGAACCAAATTCCTCAACAACAAAACAGTTACCTATACCGCCTTCATCACAAAGTTCATGGAACATTGCTTTACCCAGTGTGCCGGTGCCGTCATCTTCGATAAGCACATCGGCCTCTGCACCGCCGACTTCAAGCTTTTGCGACGGGGTGGGAACACCAATGCCGACTTTACCGGATGCGCCCAGTACGTCACGGATATGGTATCCACCTGACCCGGAGACCTGCCATAGGGGCGTTTCAATAGCTGAATATTGCATAACAATATCATCATAGTGATCTGCGCTATCGCTCTCATTATATTCATTCAGACTATAGATGGCTTTTTTGGCATCGCCTGTTGTATCTGTATTACAGTTTTCACCATCTGCTTTACTGGTATCACAGGGGCTGGCCAGAGAGCCATCGCGCGTATAGCCGCCATTTTGGTCTTTACCTGTGCTGAACACGATATAGTGAACGGAGTCTTCTGAATTGGCAGAAGTCACCATACTGTTTCCATTTTTATCCACTAATGAAATACCGCCTGACTCTTTGACAAAGGATGTTGTGAC
>JBNJDW010000034.1:0-13149 GCA_051745265.1 Pseudomonadota bacterium | reverse complement strand
GGACCACGGGTGCCGGCACCCGTGTCGAGCAGAACTTTACCCCCTGGCTGGGGAAACGCGCCCAAAGCGGTAAACTGCCGCCAAATGGTTTCCCACGCGCGAACAGCTTTTCAACGATATAATCACATAGAAGCGGTAAAAAAACATTGCATATTAAGTCGTTATGCCGTGCCTTTAATCTAGAAATCAAGGGAAGTAGATAATGCCTTCTTCGCGTTTGCGGACATCGGGTTTTGGTTCTACATCCGGCGGCGGGTCTGCTTTTTCGCGGTCTTCCTTGCGCACGCCCGGGACCAGAGATTCTTTGAGCAGAATAATAGAGATGCGCCGGTTGCGGGCTGACAAAGGATCCTCAACAATCAGCGGATCACGGGCGGCTTTACCAACCACATTTTCAATACGGATCGATTCAAGTCCGCCGTCGAGCATAACCCGGCGGCTGGCATTGGCGCGGTCGGCTGACAGTTCCCAGTTTGTAAAGCTGGCATTCGGGCCAAAGGGGCGGGCATCGGTATGACCGCGTATCGAAATCATATTGGGCATATCCTGAATAGCGCCGGCAACCAGTTTCAAGAGCTTTTCCGCAGGGGGCAGGGGCTCGGAACTTGAAAGCGGGAACATCTCCTTGCCTTCCTGATCAACGATCTGGATGCGCAGCCCCTCCGGCGTCATATCAATCAGCAGATTGGCGGCCAGATCTTGTAATTCGGGGACGCTTTCAATGGCCTGACGCAGGGTTTCCTCGGCCTCTTTAAAGCGTTCTTCTTCGCGTTCGGCGACTTCATCGACCAGTTCCTCATCTTCGGCATTTTCAAGGTTGACGGCATCGGGGTTGGTTTGGCCCTCGACATCGCCGGAGGGGACAGCGGGGGTGGCCACAACAGGATCAAATTCGGAGGTCAGCGCGCCTTCCTCGGCCATGGTGGTCCCGCCCATAACACCGCCGGAACCGCTGAAGGATTCTGAAATACGTGGATCTGTGGGCGAGAAATAGGAAGAGATCATCGCCTTTTGCTCATCCGTTGTCACATTCAATAACCAGAGCAACAGGAAAAATGCCATCATCGCTGTTACAAAATCGGCATAGGCGACTTTCCAGGCGCCGCCATGATGGCCGCCGGCAACTTTTTTGACCTTTTTAACAATTATGATTGGCTGTTTTTCATCATCTGCCACGGTAACCGCCTTATGCTGTCGGGATGGTTACATTCTGGGTCGCGTCTTCCACTTCTAGGAATGTTGGCTGGGCGTCATGCAGCAGGATTTTACGGCCGAATTCGACGGCGACCTGCGGCGCTGCACCTTGCAGGAAGGCCAGAATGCAGACTTTCATGCAATGATAATATTTAAGCTCGCCACTGTTGCGTTCTGATATGGCGCTGGCGATCGGCGCGACAAAACCATAAGACAGCCAGACACCAAGGAAGGTCCCGACCAGCGCGCCACCAATCAGCTTACCCAATACTTCGGGCGGCTCACTGATAGAGCCCATGGTTTTAATAACCCCAAGCACGGCAGCAACAATACCAAGCGCGGGCAGGCCGTCAGCCATTGTCTGGACAGCGTGCGCCGTATGCATTTTTTCGGTTTCCATGGTTTCCATCTCGGCATCCATCAGGGCTTCGAGCTCATGCGGATTTTCAGAACCAAGCGAGATAATCCTGAGGTAATCGCACAAAAAGATCATGGCGTGGTGATCTGAATAAAAGGTTGGAAATTGTTTGAATATTTCGCTGTCTTCAGGATTTTCGATATGATTTTCAAGCGCAAGCCAGCCTTTGGTCCGGGCCATTTTGAAAACCGTATACATCATGCTGAGCAGTTCAAGATATTCGTCTTTGCCGTATTTATTCTTTTTATAAATGTTTTTAATGTCGGTAAAGCTTTGCCTGACGGTATGGGTGGAGTTGGCAACGATATAGGCCATACAGGCGGAGCCAAAGATGATGACCAGCTCAAAAGGCTGGTTAAGCACGGCAAGTTTACCGCCCATAGCCACATAACCACCCAATGTGGCCACGACAACACCAATGTTACCAATGATTTTAATCATGCTTAATTATTCGATGCCCCAGCAGGTGGAAACAGGTACATTCTGTACCGTGTCACTTATTACAGCATATTATCCCTTAAAAAGTGTTAAGCATCAATGGATTATCTTGTGAATATATACTTTTATGTATTTTTTCAGGATTTATGCCGCTGTAAACACCGTTTCGATGATGTCGCTGATCAGAGCCGCGGTTTTGCCATTGGCATCATTATGCGGATTGTATTCAACGATTTCGAGGCCGTGAAAATCAGGATTGCTGCCAAGGCCGCGGATCATTTTCAGGGTTTCGGGGGCTGATACGCCGTTTTTCTCCGGCGTGCCGACACCGGGCGCATCTTCAGGATCAAAACCATCAAGGTCAATCGACAGACCAAAGCCACGGCAGTTTTCGGTGAGGTATTTCAGAGCTTCCTGATATATCGCGCTGAAACCGCGTTGTTTGACATCATCAGCCATAAAATATTTGATGTTATGGCGTTTGACGTATTCTTCTTCGCCCGGTTCAAAACTGCGAATACCGATCATGACAATATGTTCCGGCTTTATCTTTAGTTTTGAAGAGCTTAAATCCACAAATTCATCTGTCCCATTACCCGTCAGGCAGGCGACAGGCATACCATGCCACCAGCCGCCCCATTTGCCCTGATTGGCTGTTTGCGGGGTGTGGGCATCCATATGGGCGTCAATCCACAGCAGGCCAAAATCGCCCTCCATTTCAAGCGCGCTAGTAATGCCGGACCAGGTGCCGATGGCTGAACTGTGATCGCCCCCAATAACAACAGGTAAAACCCCGTTTCTAGCGTCATTATAGCTGCGTTCGGCTAGTTTCTGAACTGAGGTTACGGTATGGTCATAGGTTTCATGCTTGCTTTCAAACTGGCTGCGATCACCAAGTTTGCGCAGTTTGAGGTCACTTAGAATGACATTTTGGCCGTGCTTGATAAGGCTGCTTGCGGCTTTATCCAGTCGGGCTGCTTCCGGTCCGTCTTCTGTACCGTAATCACCGCAGCCCCAGCCGCAATCGTATGAAATAATGTCCAGCGTCCGGCGCTCTGCTTTTTGCATTGTAACCTCATGTTTATTATATATTTTAAGGCTTGTGTAGGTTTAAGCTAGCGGTGAAAGCGGATTTCGTCAAGATTTCTTCTTCTGATGCGCCTGATGCCTATTGTTAGGTGATAAACGTTAAGTCCTCATATCAACCAAAACGACATGGTAAAATACATATTCACCACCGCCACTGGAAAAAAAGCAGCCTGTAGAGTTACCCGCTAATATACCACCGGAATCTGTCAGTTCGTTTCCAGCAGCGGTTGATCCTGTGTACCATCCATGGG
Organism: Pseudomonadota bacterium; assembly: GCA_051745265.1. GTDB lineage: Bacteria > Pseudomonadota > Alphaproteobacteria > Micavibrionales > CSBR16-224 > JBNJDW01. The sequence continues at coordinate 9,759 of JBNJDW010000034.1, read as the reverse complement.
TGTTTATACCGTTGGTCGCTTGAGGCGGGGTACTGCCCGTGGTGTTCATATTTACGAGTTGATTGACGGCTTTGCACATTTCTTCAGACATAAAATTGATGATCAAAAAAACATTCGGCTCGTTATCTGTGCCAATGCCGTCCAATTCTGTCATCATATTTCGGTATTCGCCCCATCTACTATCGCCATTATCGGGGATAAGCCAGGCCTCATCGGGTGGGATATAAGGAACGCCAAATACAGAATCATTAAAAACCCGACAAGTGTCTACAGTGCAATTGGGATTACTGGAACCGGGTCCGGCAAAACTGATTTCATTCTTTTTATGGCCACCTACGGTGCGAATTCTCATAATAGCATTTTCAACAGAGGCGGCATATTGAATGAGTCGGGAGGCTTCTAAAGAGAGTTGTTCTTTGTTAATATTACCGCCCCCACGGCCTGATTGGGTAACGGCGTATGAAAGTGCAGCAAATAAAAAGACGGCAATCAGGATTAAGAAGAGAGCATTCCCATTTTGGTGTATGTTTTTCATGGGAAGGCTTTTTCGTAAAAATAAATTTAAAATATGCATATAATACCCTAACCTAATATCAACTCAGGACAAAACAAAAAGGACAAAACCATGTTTCAGGAATTCCAAAAGTTTATTGCCCGCGGTAATGTGATGGATATGGCGGTCGGGATTATATTGGGCGCGGCCTTTACCACAATTGTAAAATCTCTGGTTGATGATGTGTTTATGCCTATCGCGGGCGTTTTTACGGGCGGGATTGATTTTTCAAATAAATTCATAAATCTGGGGCGCGGTGAATTTGAAACATTGGCCGCAGCCCAGCAGGCAGGGGCGCCTACGGTGAATTACGGGCTTTTCCTGAATGCGAGCTTGAATTTTCTGATCGTTGCTTTCGTCGTGTTTCTGCTGATTAAGGCTGTTAACCGTATGAAAGATGTCATCGACCGCGAGGAAAAAGAAGCCGCCCATGTCAAAAAGGAAGAACCCAGCGCCCCGGCGGCTGACATACAGCTGTTGACCGAGATACGTGACTTGTTAAAAGAAGGCCGCAAGGCTCATAAGTAATCGGGAGCTGTTACGGTTATTTTCATCCGCTTTTTGTCACGGTTGAGGAGGATTTCAATTTTCTCACCCGGCTTGGCGTTTTTCATGACGTCGGTAAAATCGGCGTTCTTACGGATGGCGGTGCCATTAACAGCGATAAGCCGATCCCAGTCGCGCAGGCCATTAACCGCCGCCGCACTGCCGGGCATGACATTGCGAAAACAGATGGTTGTCTTGTTATCGCATTGTGACAGGAAATACCCCCAACGGAATTTTCCGCTGTAACCTTTTTGATACTGGCGTATGGGATAGCCGTTTTTATCAAAAGCCCAGTCTGTAAAGGCAAAACCGTAATCATGCGGTTTGGAGAAATCAAAGCGCCATTGGTTTTTATTGTTAAAGCGCACCGTATTGCCCATCAGGCTGAGATCGAGTTTCCACCCACCGTCTTCTTTTTTAAAGAAATAGGGGGTGCAGCGGCGGTCCTGATACCCATGACGGACAACGGCATGGCGAAGATCATCTTCGATAATAAGTTGCCCGGGGCCGCATTTTCGGAGCGAACGGGCCTCGTTATCCATTTGCCCGGGCGTAACCGTCCAGCTTTGCATCATATCCTGCGTGGCGGCTGTGTATAAAGGCCAGTTGGGGTTGGCATTACGGTTTTCAAGCTTTTGCAGGTAGCGGTAGAGGACATCCTGCGGGGTCAGGCCGCTTTCTTCGGGAACTGGTTGAACCGGTTTTTGTTTATAGGTCAGATCTTCGCCACGGCCGATATCAGCCGGGTTTGCAGCCCCGCCGCCTGAGCTTCGTGACTCCATTGGCGGCATAAATTCCTGACCTTTTACGGCATCTTGCGCGCGGGTGACGATCATTTCTGTCGTTGCCAGAATACCCCGTGCCACCTGATCATTCTTGAAAAACGGAATCATCTGGCGGTGTTGAATGTAGGAGGTAAAAGCATCTGTATAGACAGGTTCAAGCCCGTTTGAAACCTCAAGCCGGACTTCATCCGTCCGGGTGTTGATCAGTAACAGCAGGCCCCGGCCTGATGTGCTCAGGCTGCCGGCATTCATATCCTGAAAGGCGCTGTGGGCGGCAATATTGATATCACTGTCATCAGCAATGGTTTTAACCCGAAGGTCGATATCATAATCCTTTAACAGGGCGCTGTGATACGCATTCAGAGAGTCGATCTGTTCATCTGTAAAGATACCGGCCATGTCGCTTGTCAGGTCATGCACGCGGTTTTCAGTATAAGAGGTATAGACATCATACAGGGTATGCTCCCCGAAAAAAGAAACACGCACGCCGATCAAAGTCAGCACAAGGGCAACTATCAATACAGTTTTTTTGTTCATAATCTTGAAACCCTTTTGCTTTGATCCGGCGCCATACCCCGTTTATCAGAATTCGACGGATGTTGCGTTTTCGGTGTTTTCATCCGCTTCGTAATAGGCTTTGCGTTTGAAATTGCCGATACCGGCGATCAGGCTGCCGGGCATGACCCGGATAGACTTGTTAAAGTCCCGTACCGCATCGTTAAACATCATCCGGCTGATATTGATACGGTTTTCGGTGGATTCCAATTGATCCTGCAGGGTCAGAAAATTATCCGAGGATTTTAAATCGGGATAACTTTCAGCAACGGCAAAGATATTGAGCATGCCTTGCCGCAGCTGTTTTTGCGTTGCGGCCAGTTCACGCATATGGTCTTCGTCATCCAGCCTGCTTGCCGCGTCTTTGCTCAGACGGCCGGCTTTGGCTTTTGTGTCCTGCAGGTTATCAAGCGCCTCGGACAGTTGCGCGCGGGATTCGGTGACCTCGGTCAGGACCTCTTTTTCCTGCTCGGCATAGCCTTTGACGGTATTGACCAGATTGGGGATAAGATCGGCGCGGCGCTGATAGGTGGTTTCAACCTGTGACCAGCTGGCGAAGACCTCTTCTTCCTTTGACACGATGTTATTGTATAAAAACATAAAGACGAATAGGCAGATCAGCACCGGAACCATGATAACGGTGGCACTGATGGCGGTTTGTAGGGATTTGTTCATTTCTCCTGCTCCTTGCACTTGATTCATTGTCTCTGCAACATTTTGTACGCTTTCAATTTCGGCGGTATTATTGCCGCCACTAAAAGAAAACAGCCAGATGGCGATCAGGGCGATAATGCCGCCGATGATAATCTGTTTAATGGGAAGCGGTCGATGCGCCGCGGCCTGTTTTAACTGCGCCGTTGTATTGATACTGCCCCGCATGGTTTCGGCTTGCTCCTGGCTCAGAACACCATTATCGACCATTCTGTTTAATCTGTCCTCAATACTCACCATTTATCTCCTTTATAAATCGCATGCCTTTTTCCGGCGGCATTTCGCCTTTTTCAATGGCATCCAGTATGCGGGTGGTTTCCTGTTCATCCTCGTCCTGCAACTGTGACAATTCATCGATCATTTCATCAACCTGCCGGCGCAGCGTCGGATAGCTGACCCCGATTTTTTCAGCCAGATCCTTTAAATTACCGCCAGTGAGCAAAAACGCCTCAGCCAGTCGCCGGTTATGGGCGGACAGGCGGGTCAGACGCGGGGTTTTAAAGTCACCTTCATGGCTGACATCGCAGGCTGTGCAATGCAGTTTTTGAACCGTCATTTGATTTTCACATGTAGAGCATCTGTGCATTTGCCATCCTCTTTCTTCGTTCAGAATGACAGAAAACAATAAATATGTCAATTATTTTTAATATTATAAAAAAATGCGCATATAAATATTAATTTTATTTATCTCTCTGTAATAAGGTGTTTGTGGGGGTAAAATAAAAAATCAAAGCTTATTGCGCTTTTGATCGTCTTACCTGAAAATAGGGCCGTATGAGTAACAGTGACGCAACAGATGAGACATTGATAAAACAGGCCGGTGCGGGGGACGGGTCGGCTTTTGCCTGTCTGGTCGAACGCCACTATATGACGATGTATAAAATGGCTTATAAATATGCCGGTAACCGCGAAGATGCCGAAGATATCGCCCAGGATTCTGCCATTAAGCTGGCCCGTAATCTCGGCAGTTTTAATTTTGATGCCGCATTTACCACCTGGCTTTACCGGTTGGTGATTAATACGGCCAAGGACCATCTTAAGAAAAAGAACCGCAACAACAGCCGCGAAGATGTGCTGTATGATGACAGCCTGACCGTTGCTGCCGATGATAATCAGGAGCAGGCCTATGCCCGGCGGCAGATCCTGCAGGCTGTCGGCGAGCTGCCCGATAAAATGCGTGACGTTGTCATTCTGGTCTGTTGGGAGGGCCTTAGCCACCGTGAGGCGGCTGATATTCTGGAGATTGCTGAGAATACCGTGTCCTGGCGGCTCCATGAAATACGAAAATATATGAATGACGCATATGGAAAGGAGGTCGGCCATGGATGAAAAGAAATTAAAAGAAATTCTGCAAAATTCCGATGCGCCCGCCCCGGATGAAGATGCCCGCAAAGCCGCACTGCACGCGGCAATGGCGGAGTTTGACAAAAAAGATCAAAAAACGTCCCAAGGAAATGCAAAGCGCGCGCGTCCTATAGGTATGTTGAACAACCTATGGAGACTTTTGATGAAAAAACGATTTGTAATAACCGGCGTGACCGGCGCGGTTGCGGCCTGTGCGATGCTGGTTTTTGTGGGCTATCAGGTGACGACCATTAGTGGACGTGGCGGCGGGGCAGATCCAGCCCTGGATAAAGGTGCGAATTTTGCCACAGTGGCTTCGAATGTCTCAGGCGGAGATACAGACCGGGAATATCAGGAAGCGCTTGAAACCGCCAATCAACAGCGGGCTGAACAAGCGGAACGCGCGGGTGGCTCATCACGGCCGACACCGATCGGGTCCTCGGATGCGAGGATCCAAGCGCCTGATCTTGAAAACTTAAAAGGAGAGAACCCTTTAGAGGTCTGGCAGCGTCGCTCCAATGCGGTTAATATAGGGCGTGATGAATTTAAAACGGCGCATGATAGGGTGATACCCCCGCAAATAGCTGAAGGCCGCGATGATTTTGCTGATTTTCAGGACAATGCGGTTAAACGGGTTGCCGAAAAACCGGTTTCGACGTTTTCAATTGATGTGGATACCAGCGCCTACAGCTTTACGCGCCGGATGATCAATAACGGCAAACTGCCGCAAAAAGATGCCGTGCGGGTTGAGGAGCTGATCAATTATTTTGATTATGATTATAAACTGCCCGAGAGCACCGAAACACCGTTCGAACCAAATGTTGCCGTCTATGACAGCCCGTGGGCTCAGGATAAAAAACTGGTTCATATCGGTATTAAGGGCTATGAGCTGGCCCAAAATCAAAAACCGGCCAGCAACCTGACCTTTTTGATTGATACCTCGGGATCGATGAACAGTCAGGATAAACTGCCGCTGCTGATCAACTCCTTTAAACTGCTGCTGAATACGCTGGATGAGGATGATACGATTTCAATCGTCACCTACGCCGGGTCTGCGGGCACGGTGCTGGAGCCAACCAAGGCCGGAGACCATCATAAAATTCTAGACGCGCTGAATAACCTGCGTGCCGGTGGCGGAACAGCCGGGGCGGCAGGGATACAGCAGGCATATTCTCTGGCCGAAAGCAGCTTTATCAAAGAGGGCGTTAATCGCGTTATTCTGGCCACCGATGGTGATTTCAATGTCGGCATCACCCATCAGGATGAATTGCAGGATTTTGTCGAGCGTAAACGGACAAGCGGCATTTCATTGTCAATTCTTGGTTTTGGGCAGGGCAATTACAAAGATGATATGATGCAGACGCTGGCCCAGAATGGTAACGGTAATGCGGCGTATATTGATAGCCTCAGCGAAGCACGGAAAGTGCTGGTTGAAGAGGCGGGATCAACCCTGTTCACCATTGCCCAGGATGTTAAAATTCAGGTTGAATTTAATCCGGCGCTGGTCGGGGAATACCGCCTGATCGGCTATGAAACCCGGCAGTTGAAGCGCGAAGATTTTAATAATGACAAAGTCGATGCCGGTGAAATCGGCGCCGGACATACTGTAACCGCTATCTATGAAATTACGCCGGCGGGCAGTGAAAACCGGTCCGTAGATGAACTGCGCTATCAACAACCGGCGGAGGAAGAGGTATCAGAACAGGATCTCGGCGATGAATATGCCCAGCTGAAAATCCGTTACAAATTGCCGGAAGAGGGATTGAGCGAATTTTCGGATACAAGTAAGCTTTTGACCCGCACAATCACAAAGCAGGATGAGAGCGATATTTCAGAGCTTTCCGATGATATCCGTTTTGCCGCAGCGGTCGCCGGTTTTGGCCAGATACTGCGCGGCGGGCAATATACCGGAGAGTTCAGTTTTGATGATGTGATTGATATTGCCACGGACAGCCGCGGCGAAGATGAATTTGGCTATCGTACTGAATTTATCAACCTTGTCCGGCTGGCCAAATCCGCACAGGAAATGTAATACGCAACGATAAACAAAGGATCAAAGAAAGCACCATGCTGCTTAATTGCGGGATGGTGCTTTTTTCTCTATTTATCGTTAGTGGCTTCAAAGATTTATTTTTACGTGTTTTTATGGCATCTTGACTATTCTGAACTATAGCGAAGGTTAAACAGTAATGAAAAACGCCCATAAACCCTCCGGATTTAAGCTAGCCGTCCAGAATATAAATACGCATCTTTGTGTGCCGGTCTTTTATTGGGCGGCGGCGCTGATTATTCTGTTTGTTTTATGCGGCGTTCTGATCCCTGAAAAGATGGAAACTGTGTTTAATCAGGTTCAGGGGTGGATCTTACATAGTTTTGGCTGGTTCTATTTATTATCCGTGGGCATATTTCTGCTGACTGCTTTATTCTTTGCCGCAAGCTCAATCGGTAAGGTCAGGCTGGGTCCTGATGAATCCCGGCCCGATTTCAGTTATTTTTCCTGGTTTGCGATGCTGTTCAGTGCCGGTATGGGCATCGGCCTGATGTTTTTCAGCGTTGCCGAGCCGATTATGCATTTCAATGCCCCGCCGGTGGGTAAGGGCGGCAGCCTTGAAGCCGCGCAGGATGCCATGCGGATTTCGTTTTTCCATTGGGGCATTCATGCCTGGGCGATTTATGCTGTTGTCGGCATGGCGCTGGCCTATTTCGGGTATCGCTATAATCTGCCGCTGACGATCCGCTCAGCCTTGTTTCCTTTGATTGGCGAGCGCGCAAACGGGCCGATTGGTCATGTGGTCGATATCTTTGCCATTCTCGGCACGATGTTCGGGGTGGCAACCTCATTGGGCCTTGGCGTTATGCAGGTCAATGCCGGTTTAAATTACCTGTTTGATATCCCGGTCGGGGTGGGCACGCAGGTTATTCTGATTGCCATGATCACGGTATTGGCGACCATTTCGGTTATACTGGGATTGGAAGGCGGCATTAAAAAAATTGCCAATTTTAATCTTATTCTGGCGGTTATCCTGTTGCTGTTTGTCATCATTGCGGGCCCGACGGTATATCTGTTTAACGCCTGGATGGAAAATCTGGGCGATTATGTCAGTTCGCTGGTTAAAATGACCTTTAACATGCGCGCCTATTCGGGGGAGGCGGCGCAGGACTGGCTGGGGGACTGGACCTTATTCTACTGGGCCTGGTGGATTGCCTGGTCGCCCTTTGTCGGCATGTTCATTGCCCGGATTTCAAGGGGGCGGACCATCCGCGAATTTGTTTTTGGCGTGTTGCTGGTGCCGGTGGGCTTTACAACCATCTGGATGACCTGTTTTGGTAATGCGGCGATTTTCCTCGATATGGGCATTGCCGATGGCGCGATTAGTGAGGCGGTCGCGGCCTCGATGGATACAGCGCTGTTTAAGTTTCTGGAGTATTTTCCGTTTTCATCATTGGTCTCTTTGCTGGCGGTTATTCTGGTGATTACCTTTTTTGTGACCTCTTCAGATTCCGGGTCGCTGGTGATTGATATTATCGCCTCGGGCGGGAAGGATGATCCTCCTGTCTGGCAGCGGGTCTTCTGGGCCGTCAGCGAAGGCGTGGTGGCGGCGACGCTATTACTGGCCGGCGGGCTGGCCGGATTGCAGACCGCATCGATTGCGGCGGCTCTGCCGTTTACCTTTATCATGCTGGTGGTTTGTTACGGGCTGTTCCGGGGCTTGATGCTGGAAAAAACCATGGTTGCGAATATGGATATACCGGCCGCCCTGCCGATTGAGGGCACCGCCATGGCCTGGCAGGATCGCCTGCGGACGATTATCGCCCATCCGGACCGGAAAAAAGTTCAGGGTTTTTTAAAGACGACCGCCCTGCCGGCCTTTGAAAAAGTGGCTGAGGAAATCCGCCGTAAAAGCAGTCTGGATGCCGAAATCACCCATGATGAAAATCATGTCAAGCTGGAGGTCCTGCATGGCGAGGAACAGGATTTCGTCTATGGCATTCATATTCGCGAATACCAAAAACCGGCCTTTGCCTTTGGTGGTGTTAACAAAAAACGGGATGATCAGGAAAAATACTGCCATGCCGAAGTCCATCTCCGCGAAGGCGGCCAGCATTATGATGTCCACGCCTATACCGAAGACCAGATCATAAGCGACATCCTGTCACAATACGAACGCCACCTGCATTTCCTGCATATTATTCGGTAGGGAAGATCTTATGGGCTGTCTGTCTTTAGTCGGGCGGTAGGGTTTAAAAAGATTTATGTTAAGTTTAATAAAGTAGATAATGAATTATTAAAGCTGAAAATTCGAGAGGGTGGAATGATTAAAATTAAAAGTAAGGCTGTTTTTCTATCTTTGCTGTTTCTCTGTTTTTCATTTGATGCTTTTTCATCGGAGGTTGAACAGCTGGGCTGGCCTCTTAATGTTCTGATCTTTCCGGAACGGGAGGCGCGGTTGGATTTCTTTATCGAGCATAAAGATCTGGAGTTTTATCCGGAGGTGAGTACGGCCAATGAAACAACCTGCATGGCTAATTTCGAAAAACTTAAACAGGGCGAATATACCGTTTTATCCCCCAAACATGTTTTTAGAGAAAAAGAGCAAGGGGAGGAAAGTCTGTTTCAATGTCCAGATTTAAATATAGATACAATCTATATTCCGCCAGAGGCTAACGAAAACTATAAATTCAAATCCACGCCCGTTTATAATCGTGAATATTATGATTTTTCCAGAATACTTAAGCAGAATATATGGGGTTTCTTTGCCGAGGGCGGGGTCGTTGAGTGCCGTGCCGAGACTCAAGAGGAATGGTGCGATAATATAACAGGCTATAAAAGAGGGAGCTACACGGCGGGTACAGTCTTTAATGCTGATACCTGCGATATTTTATTGGGGCCGGATTTTGTAGTGAATTCCAGAATTTCTCCATCACAATATAGTGATGAATTGTATCGACAAAACCCGTCTTTTTATGCCTTTGTTCAAATAGACAAGAGCATTCACCGTCTGGCGTTTAATATAGAGGATAAATGGGAGGATTTTCGCCGCGTTCTTCAACCGGAAACGGCAAGCCTGCTTTTCATTAACGTTGTAAACAACGAGAAGTGTGGTTTTTTCACTCATAATTTAAAAAGAGAACGAGATAAATAAAAGGATATGTTATCCATGCTCATAAATTATGTGAAGATTTTTGGCCTGTCATACAGGAGAAAGTTTTGAACTTATACAAACGGTTATTCGTCGCCGTTTTTATCAGTCTTTGTGGGATAAG
>JBNJDW010000033.1:0-13189 GCA_051745265.1 Pseudomonadota bacterium | reverse complement strand
TGAACCATGTTGTCTGTCACGGTATTCCCGGCGATAAAGTGCTTAAAAACGGCGATATCCTGAATATAGATGTGACGGTGATTGTCGATGGCTGGCACGGTGATACCAGCCGGATGTTTTATTGCGGCGACCGGATACCGACCAAGGCCAAGCTGCTGGTCGAGACGACCTATGACTGTCTGATGCGCGGTATTGATGTGGTCCGCCCCGGCGCGACGCTGGGCGATATCGGCCATGCCATTCAGCAACATGCTGAAAGCAAGCGTTTTTCTGTGGTCCGTGATTTTTGCGGTCACGGTATTGGTACGATCTTCCATTGCCCGCCTTCTATCCTGCATTACGGTGATCCCGGCACAGGTACGATATTGGAAGAGGGCATGTTCTTTACCATTGAACCGATGATCAATGCCGGAAAATATCCGGTCAAAATTCTCAGCGATGACTGGACGGCGGTGACGCGTGATAAATCGCTTTCGGCGCAGTTTGAACATTCTCTGGCCGTAACCGCAGACGGGTTTGAGATTTTTACCCTGTCCCCCAAAGGTTACACCTGTCCACCTTATAAGGCTTAATATGGGCAACGCGGGCGCAGAAACAAAAAAAGCAAAACCAACACAACATCACCACGGTCATCGTGACCGTCTGCGCGCCCGTTTTATCAAAGCCGGCCCTGAAGGCATCGCCGATTATGAATTGCTGGAACTGTTGTTGTTTTCTGCCTTGCCGCGGCGCGATGTCAAACCGCTTGCCAAGACTCTGATCAATAGTTTCGGCAGCTTTGGCCGGGTGATGACGGCTGAACTGCATGAGCTCAGCGCTATAAAAGGCATTAGCGAGAATACAGCGGTGCTGATTAAAACCGTGCAATCTGCCGCGCGCATGATGTTAAAGGAACAGATGGCCGCACGGCCTGTGCTGTCCTCCTGGCAGGCATTGCTGGATTATCTTCATTTATCAATGGCCTACGAAAAACGCGAACATTTCCGTATTTTGTTCTTAAACCGGCGCAATGAGCTGATTTCAGATGAAGTCCAGCAGACCGGCACGGTTGACCATACGGCAGTCTATCCGCGCGAAATCATGAGAAGGGCGCTGGAGCTGAGCGCGACAGCGATCATTTTGGTTCATAATCATCCCAGTGGTGATGCCGAGCCCAGCACGCCAGATATAGATATGACCGAAGCGATCATCAGAGCCGCCGCCACGTTTGAACTCATTGTTCATGATCATTTGATTATCGGACAAAACGGTTATACCAGCTTTAAATCATTGGGCCTAATATAATGCAGAAAATTTCATTTTTAATCATTTTGATCTGCAGTTTGATCCTGTCCAACGGGGCGCTGGCAGAGGTAAAATGCAGCGTACCTGATTATAACCGTTTCTACTTTGATCAGAAGGCCGCTATCTTCAAAGCGGTTATCCAGGATATCCGCCCGGCAAAACGCAGTGATTTTGACACAGTTCGTCCGGCAGATGTCAGCCAGACCTTATACGCGACCGTAAAGGTGACGGAGGTTCACAGACGTAATGACCGGGATTTGCGTAACGGTAAAACAGCAGCGCTGGCCTATAACACGCAGGCGGGGGCAGCGTTCAAAACAGGGCAGGAGATTCTGGTGCTGGCCGACCGGGCTTATGGGGATAATCGTTACTGGATAAATACCTGCAATCCGACTCTGAAACAAAGCCTGTTGCCTGATATGAAGAAACCATCTTCTGCCGTTCGTATTCTAAAATCAATTCTGGAGTAATCAAATCATGACCACAACGCATCTGAAAGCTGCCGCTGAAACTTTGCTGTTCCTGCGATCCGGGGTTGATCGATTTGAGACATCAAAGCGTGCGGCATGGATATCCCTGTTGATTCCGCTGTTACTGACCGTGGCTGGCGTGATGCTGATACAGGCTATTCCGCCGCTGGGCGCGGAGGATGTTGATTCTTTTACACTGGGCATGGTTACGGTTTTAAATGCGGTGGTATCGTTGGGGCTGTTTCTCGCCGTGATGTACGGCATTGCCCGGCTACGCGATAAAAGGGAGGCTTTTCCTCCTCTGGTGACAGCTTCGAACTGGGTGGGTCTGATGTTTTCGATCCTGAGCCTGCCGGTGATTGCCCTGCATCTCAGCGATGCCATTACCCGCCAGACTTATGAGGATTTATCGATCTGGATTATTATTTACGGCTATGCCGTGACGGGGTTTATTATCTGGCGCTGTTTGCGTCTGCCGTGGGAACTGGCAGCGGCGCTGGCGGTCTTTACGCTTTTTATTAACGAAAGCAGCCATGATATTCTATTCCGTATCTTTGATATTCCGCTGGTCGATTATTTCGATATCTTTTAAACGGTTTGCCCTTTGTTCCGGCGCGGGGCCATCATGATCACCTCTAGCGTCTGGACGATTTCGTCATTTTGATTATAGGTCGTGCTGTGACCGCGGATGATGCCGATTTCCGGTTTTGATTTTGACGGGCGCATTTCGGTGATCTCGCATTTATAATGCAGGACATCACCGGGCCGCACAGGGCGCTGCCATTTCATGTTGAGGATTTCCTTGCCGATCATGCCGCCGCCCTCAACCGGGGGCAGGGCGCGGACCAGTAAATTCATCGACATTGCTGCTGTATGCCAGCCGCTGGCGGCCAGACCTTTAAATACGGTCTTTTTGGCCGCTTGGGCATCGGTGTGAAAAGGCTGGGGGTCGTATTTTCGGGCGAACTCAATGATTTCGGATTCGGTGACAGCATAGGGGCCCGATTCGTAGGAGTCGCCTGTAGAGAAATCTTCGTAATAGTATGTTTTCATTGTCTTTTTCCGAATGAGTTTGCATTGCTGTTGCGCTGATGTTACACATATCGCTGTTTCAAAACAATATTCTATAAAGGATCACGGCGCCAGTCGTAGGGAGAGATACATGAATAAGATGCAAAAAACCAATGAGCAGACCGTATCCGCTGCACCTTCTCTGTCAGAGCATGGTAAAACATCCTCCTGGTCAAAGCGTCCGAGCCTGACATCAAACTCACCAAAAATCCGCCGCGCGAAATCCCGCTTTTATCACTGATTTTCTTTTAGAAATCGGAACCGTTTGCGCTTTCATATGTTTGCCAAATCAAAAGGCTCGTCTATACTCAGGCGAAGCTGAATGATTCTGAGAGGCGTAATGAAACGACTGTTTAAAATTCTGGCATTTCTTGTTGTCCTGGTTGTCTTTGTCGCGGTTATCGCGGTGTTCTTCATTCCCGAAGAGCGTATAAAGGCTGAAGTGCAAAAAACCGTTATGGAACAGACGGGTAGAACGCTAAATTACAGTGATGTCGGTATTAGCGTATTTCCGAATCTGGGTTTAACGCTGGAAAATGTCTCTCTGTCCAATGCGGACTGGGCCGGCAATGAGGATATGGTCGAGATTGATAATGTTGATGTCGTTCTGGCCCTGGCACCACTGCTGCAAAGACAGGTCGAAATTAAACGCTTTGTTTTGAACGCGCCGCTGATCCGTTTGCAGAAAAATGCGCAAGGCGAGGGCAACTGGTTATTCGAATCTGAAACCGCAACGACAGCACAAACAGAGGCGACGCAGTCGGCAAATGCTGACAGCGGCGATGATATCAGTGTGTCTTTCAGTGATTTTGTCATTAACGATGGTACGCTGATTTATAATGACGCGGCCAGCGGTCTGCAGGAACGGGTTGAGGATATTGACCTGACGATCACCATGCCTGATCTGCAGTCAAATGTTGATGTTAAGGGGGATTTGATTGTCCGTAATACAGAATTAAAGCTTGAGGCCCATCTGGAAAGTCTGAAAGCCATTACAGATGAAACCGCCACGCCAGCGCGTTTGGAGGCAAGTATTGCTGGCACTACGATTAAATTTGAAGGCCGCTATACGCCGGGGGCGAACACGTTGCTTGATGGCGCTTTTGATGTTTCGGTCAAAGCGGTTAAAGATTTGATTCAACTGACCAGCCCCGAAGCGGAGCCTCAGGATTATCCGGTTGAATCCTTTACAGCCTCTTTCAATGGCCAGTTGGGCACAGATAGAGCTGTTTACAAGGATCTTAAGCTGAACTCTGATGTCTTGAATGTGACCGGACAGGGTAATTTTGACCTTAGCGGCGCCAAACCTTTGATCGGCGGCAGCTATCAGGCTGAGCACATAAATCTGGATCACTTTACAGGCGGCGACACATCGGATGCCGCTGCAAATGATGACCAGGCTGAAACAGAAGGCCAGCAGAATTCAAACGAAAACTGGGATACAACGCCGATTGATTTCAGCGCGCTGCAGGCCGTGAATGCTGACCTTAACGCCACGGTCGGTGGTTATGAGTATGACGGTATGGAATTTGGCGGCAATACCATTCAGCTAAAGCTGAATAACAGCGTGCTCGATCTGGATGTTTCGGAAACCGCGGCTTTTGAAGGTACCATGAGTAAATCCGTTAGAATTAACACCGCGGGCAATACGCCGAGCGTAAAAATTATCGCCAATATGACCGGTCTGCAGGCCAAACCATTTTTGACCTATTTTGCCGATTACGAGAAACTGACCGGTACGATGAACGGTAATGTCAATCTGAATGCAACAGGCCGTTCCATCGCCGATATGACCAAAACGCTTGGCGGCACTGCTGATGTTCTGTTCCGCGATGGTAACATCGAAGGGGTCAATATTGTCGATTGGACCAAATCTTTCCAACAGCGTTTATCGACCGTCGATGAAAGCTATGGCGGCACCAAGTTCGTTGAAATGGGCGGACAGTTCAATATTAATCAGGGGATTGCCCGCAATTCTGATTTCCGGCTGATCGGTCCATTGGTTGAAGCCAGCGGATCGGGCAGCATTAATATTCCCAATAAGACGTTGAATTATCGTCTGGTGACCAAATTACTGCCGGCCGCACAAAGCGAGAAATCCGTCACCGCCGGTATTGATATGCCCTTTAACATTACCGGATCATGGTCTGATCCCAAAGTCCGCCCTGATCTGCAAAGCGTTATCAGTGATGTTCTGAAAGATCCCGAAGCAGCGGAACAGAATTTGAAAAACCTGAAAGAGGTTGGCAAAACACTGGAAGACAGCTTTGATGGTGATAAAGACCAGATCAAAGAAAATGTTGATCAGCTTAAGAAAATTCTAGACGGATTTTAATCTGATCGGCGCTTGTGTTCTTTTTGGGTACTGCTATGATCGGACAGATAAGATAACTGCCCGGATGATATGATTATGGCCTCTAATCCTATGGAACATATTTTATATTGGAAAAATAGGTTTTTTGAAGGCCTGATTTACCGCGGCGATATTCGTCATTTCTCATGGCCCAAACGTAACATCATCAAAGTTGTCCGTATCATGACGGCGGTATTACGCGACCTTAGCGATGGTCAGCTGAATATGCGGGCGATGAGTCTGGTCTACACGACGCTGCTTTCGATGGTGCCTTTGCTGGCGATTTCCTTTTCCGTGCTGAAGGGCTTTGGCGTCCATAATCAGGTTGAACCTTTCCTGCTAAACCTGCTTTATCCTCTGGGGGATGAGCGGTATGAACTGGTTGATCAGGTCATAACTTTTGTCGATAATGTCAAAGTCGGGGTGCTCGGTGTTTTTGGTCTGGCCTTCTTGCTTTATACGGTTATTGCCCTGATGACCAAGATTGAACGCGCTTTTAACTATACCTGGAACGTGACCGAGGCACGGCGCTTTGCCGCGCGGTTCAGTGATTATCTAAGTGTGCTGATGATTGGCCCGCTGCTGATTTTTATCTCGGTCGGGCTGACGGCCTCAATCAGCAATGCTGATTTATTTGCCCAGTTAACAGATATGCGGCTGATTGGTGCGGCGGCTGAAGGCATCATGCTGATTGTGCCTTATATCATGCTGACATTGGCTTTTGCCTTTATCTATACCTTTATGCCCAATACCCGCGTAAAGCCGCTGCCGGCGATTACGGCAGGCGCGGTGACAGCAATCATGTGGAAGGCGCTGGGATTTGCCTTTGCAGCGCTGGTCGTAGGCTCGGCCAAATATTCGGCGATTTATTCGGCCTTTGCCACGCTGGTGATCTTTATGATCTGGCTGTACAGCGGCTGGCTGGTGGTTTTGATCGGGGCCAGTCTGGCGTATTATATCCAGAATCCCAGCAATGTTCTGATCAGCCGCGGGCATGTGACAATGAGCAATCAAATGCGTGAACGCCTTGCGCTCAGCATTATCAGCCGTGTGGGGCTTAGCTTTTACACAGATGCCAAACCCTATACGATTGAAGATCTGGCCGAAGCTTTAAAACTTCCTATTCGTCTGATTGACAAGACTGTTGATACCTTGAAATCCGAAAAGATCGTTTTTGAAGATCGTGAAAAACCCTATCATTTAATCCCCGGTTGTCCTTATGATCAAGTCAGGATGTGCGATGTTCTGATCGCTCTTCGTTCGGCTAATACCGATAAAGGCTTTATCAGTTCCAGAGCGCAAAGCGAAGGCAAGGTTAAGGAAATGATGCAGCTTATTGATGTTGCGTTGGAACATGAGCTGGGTGATCTGACGGTAAAGGGCTGGGTGCTGGACATTGCCCGGAAGAAACAAAAGAATAAACAAAAAAGAAAAGCCAAGAAAAAGTAAAGAGATCGATCGTAAAATGACACATCATCCAAGATATACACGCGAAGAAATGGGTAAAATATGGGAGGATGAAAACCGTTTCCAGACCATGGTCAATGTCGAAGTTGCTGCGGCCGAGGCTATGGCCGAAATCGGTATCATCCCCAAGGATGCTGCCCGCGATATAAGCGAGAAAGCCGGATTTGATATTCAAAGGATCGAAGAAATTGATGCCGAAGTCCGTCATGATACCATTGCCTTCCTGACCTCGGTTGCGGAGCATATCGGCCCCAATGGCCGCTATCTGCATCAGGGCATGACATCATCTGATGCGCTTGATACCTCGCTGAGCATTATGCTGCGCGATGCGGCGGATATCATGTTAAAGGGCATTGACGGTTTGATGGCGGCACTGAAAGAAAAGGCTGAGGCCTATAAAATGACCCCCTGTATTGGCCGCAGCCATGGGATCCATGCCGAGCCAACCAGCTTTGGCCTGAAAATGGCCGGGCATTATGCTGTTTTTAAACGCCACCGCAAACGGCTGGAGCAAGCCCGTGATGACATCGCAACCTGCGCCATTTCAGGCGCGGTCGGTACCTTTGCCACCGTTGATCCAAGGGTCGAGGCCTATGTCGCTGATAAGCTGGGTTTGACGGTCGAACCTGTGTCAACCCAGATTATCGCCCGCGATCGCCATGCCATGTATTTTGCGACGCTGGCGGTGATTGCGAGCTCGATTGAAAATCTGGCCACTGAAATTCGTCATCTGCAACGCACCGAAGTACGCGAGGCGGCGGAGTTTTTCCATGCCGGACAAAAAGGCTCCAGCGCCATGCCGCATAAACGCAATCCGATCCTCAGCGAAAATCTGACCGGTCTGGCGCGGGTGATAAGATCCTCGATCCTGCCGGCGCTTGAGAATATGACCCTGTGGCATGAACGCGATATGTCACATAGCTCGGTTGAACGGTTTATTGCCCCGCAGGCGACCATTACCCTCGATTTTGCGCTGGTTCGCATGACGGGGATTATTAAGAACCTGCTGGTCTATCCTGAGCGGATGCAGGAGAATCTGGATATTCTGCAGGGGCTGGTCTTCTCCCAATCGGTATTGCTGAAACTGACCCAGGTCGGTGTTGCCCGCGAAGATGCCTACCGCATGGTCCAACGCAATGCCATGAAAGTCTGGGATGGCGAGGGCGCCTTTATCGATATGCTCCGCGCCGATGAAGAAGTCATGGGCTATATTGATCCGGATGAACTGAAACAGATTTTCAATCAGGAACATGTCTTGCGCAATGTCAGCCAGACCGTTGATCGGGCAGTGGCGGGCTGACGCAGTTCGTTGTGATATGCTTAAGCCAATGAAGGTACTTCTTTAGTTTCATCCGGGGCATCGTTTATCTTTTTCACAGCGATCGGCAGCATAAGAAATAGGATATATAAAGTCATTCCAAAACCGAATATGCTACCCGTGGCTTTAAGAATTTCAGGGTCAGGAGCGGGGTAGAGGATAATTATTGCTGCAATGACAAGACCCAGAAAAACAATATTATAAGGGCTGTGGCGAATGGAATTTGCCCGCAGCGCGCAGAGTGCCAGCATCAGGAAATAGCCAATCATGATAGAGAAGCTTACCAGAAACCAAAATATATTCTCTGGCAGTGAGGCTGCTATAATTTTATAGAACAGCAAGAAACTGAACACGGAAAATATATTCAGGAAAAAATAACCTGTGAACTGAAGCCAGCTGATTTTTGGCCAGTTTGCCTTTAATTTTGGCGGCGGTTTTGATTTTTTGGGGTCCATTAGAAAACACCAGAAATAAAAAATCATAATAAAGATGGAATAAAGTAGTGGGCCGATTGTGCTGGGTTTAACGCCTGACATATTAAGAACCATATAGGCAACAGGCATTAATCCTAAAATGACAAAGAACAATGGATGATGACCGATTGTATTGGCACGTATGGCGCAAAGCCCGACCATGACCAAATATCCGATTAAGATAGAAAGCATCCAAAAGATAAAGAAAAAGGTATTAAAATTGAAAGCCAAATAATCAAAAAACGAGCTAAAAGCAGCCGTAACCACAAAGGTAATGATAAGGAGAATAAACAGCTTCCCAGGCTGCAACTGGGGCCAGTTCGCTCTTTTTAAACAGGATATCATTTCGATCTCATTCGTATACAACCTTAGAATAACAGCATGACATCAAAAGCTTTAGAAAGTTTAAAGGGAATGCTTGTTTATGCTGATAAAAAAAGGCCGCACAGAGTGCAGCCTTTTCTTGAAATCGTATTTAAAATCCCGGATTAACGAGAATAGAATTCGATCACGAGGTTCGGTTCCATCTGGGCGGCGTATGGGACGTCTTCCAGTTTTGGCGCGCGGATGAATTTGCCTTTGCGGGCTTTTTCATCGACTTCCATGTAATCAGGAACATCGCGGTGAACGGCATCAACAGCCTGGATGACCATTGGCAGCTGTTTTGCTTTTTCACGCAGTTCGATTTCATCGCCATCCTTAACTTCGTATGACGGGATATCAACGCGTTTGCCGTTAACCAGAACATGTTGGTGGTTGACCAGCTGACGGGCTGCGAATACGGTCGGGGCCAGTTTCATGCGGTAAACAATGGCATCCAGACGGCGTTCAAGCAGTTCGATCATGTTTTCACCGGTATCCCCTTTACGGCGGGATGCGGTTTCGTAATATCTGTGGAAGCGTTTTTCACCGATATTACCGTAATAGCCTTTAAGCTTTTGCTTGGCCATTAACTGGGTACCGAAATCTGTAGGTTTTTTGCGGGCCTGACCGTGTTGACCGGGGCGGCTTTGGCGTTTGTTATACGGGCTTTTTGGATCACCCCAAAGGTTGACACCAAGGCGGCGTTCAATTTTACGTTTGGCTTGTTGACGTTTTCCACTCATTACAAAATATCCTTTTTGAGTTTAAAATTGTCCCAATTAGTCCATATATGGCGGGGCAAAGCGAGGTGACGTCTGTAACACCACTCAACCCACGTTCTTGGGAATGTTCGCAAATATAACGGAAATGCCCGTCTTGTCAAGCCAAAAGCCCATAAAAAATGCCGCTGTGCAGGTTTTCTGACGCAGCGGCATTCTTGAATATCGTTCCGTTTATTACCGTCGCGCAATAATATACACGGCGTGAATGATGCCCGGTAAGAAACCAAGCAGGGTCAGGACGATATTAATCCAGAAATGTTTGGTCAGGCCGACCTCCATTAAAACGCCCAAAGGCGGCAGAATAACGGCCAGAATGATTTTTATAATATCAGAGCCAACAGAATCAGGCGTTGAAGAACCTGTGCTACGTGTTGGTTTTGTGTGTGTTGTCGCCATTGTTTTATCCTCCGGTTTTTTTTATCTATTACTTTTACCTACGGTCTGCGGGGCAGAAGGTTCCGCCGATGTGACGGTTTTTAAGGCAGGCAGGCTATAAAGGCTGTAATCAAGCCGGAGGATAGGCTATACTCCGGCCATGGATGAATGGCGTGATACAGGCATAATCGTAGCCGTCAAACCGCATGGTGAACATGGCGGGGTGGTGTCGTTACTGACCGAACAGAATGGCCGCCATGCCGGTTTTGCCCATGGCGTGCAGTCGACCAAAAAGCGCGGTGATTTTGAACTGGGCACGGTGGTTGATGCCGAATGGATGGCCAGATTGTCTGATAATCTGGGCACATATAAACTTCAGGCTGAAAAATCCTATGCGGTTCATGCCATGGATGATCCGAAAAAACTGATGGCGCTGCAATCGCTCTGCGCGCTGGCGCATTTAACATTGCCCGAGCGGGAGCCCTGTCCGGGCGTCTACGAAGCCTCGCTGGCCTTTCTGGATTCGCTGCCGACTGAAATATGGGCGCCGGCTTATATTTATTGGGAGCTGGGGCTGCTGCGCAGTCTGGGCTTTGGCGTTGATCTCAGCCAATGTGCGGCCTCCGGCACGACGGAGGATTTAATCTATGTCAGTCCCAAAACCGCCCGCGCCGTTTGCCGGGCCGAGGGGCAGATCTATAAGGAACGATTGCTGCCGTTACCGGGATTCCTGATTGGTTCCGGTGAATTTGATGATAAGGCACTGGCGGACGGCTTGATGCTGACGGGCTATTTTCTACAGCATCGGGTGTTTGGCATGACCTCAAATCTAAGCCTGCCGGAAATCCGCCACCGGCTTTATCAATCCTTCCTGGACTGATGTCCGGAGCTTTCTGGCTCAAAGGAAGAGTTTTCGCTGGAAACAGTCTAACAGTCTTGCTATAACAGCGGACAGAGCAATCGGGAACAAGACATAAAAATGACCGAAGAAACACCAGCTTTTGACATTATTGACCGCGACCTTGCCGATGTATTGGGGGAGAAATATCTCTCCTATGCGTTATCAACCATCATGTCGCGTTCATTGCCGGATGTTCGGGACGGGTTGAAACCTGTGCACCGCCGGTTGCTGTATGCCATGTCACAGCTGAACCTGCGCGCTGAACTGTCGCCCAAGAAATGCGCCCGTGTTGTCGGTGATGTCATTGGTAAATTTCATCCGCATGGCGATCAGTCGGTTTATGATGCGTTGGTCCGTCTGGCACAGGATTTTGCCGTGCGCTATCCGCTGGTCAACGGGCAGGGCAATTTTGGTAACATTGACGGTGATAACGCCGCTGCCATGCGGTATACCGAAGCCAAAATGACCACGGTTGCCGAATTGCTGCTGGAACAGATTGATGAAGATACCGTCGATTTTCGCGAAACCTATGACGGTGAAAGCAAGGAACCACTGGTTCTGCCGGCCAATTTCCCGAATATTCTGGCCAATGGCGCCTCAGGGATTGCCGTTGGTATGGCTTGTTCCATCCCGCCGCATAATGTCGCCGAGCTATGTGCTGCCATCATGCATCTGATTGATAACCCTGCCGCTGAAGAACGCGACATGATGCAGTTCATCAAGGGCCCGGATTTCCCGACCGGCGGCACGCTGGTCGAGGACCCGGCCAGTATTGAACAGGCCTATGCAACAGGCCGCGGTGGTTTTCGCGTCCGCGCCAAATGGGAGCGCGAAGAGCTGAAACAGGGCCTCTACCAGATTGTCATTACCGAGATTCCCTATCAGGTTCAAAAATCACGTTTGATTGAACGGATCGCCGATTTGATCCAGACCCGTAAAATTCCCTTGCTGGATGATGTGAATGATGAATCGACCGAAGATATCCGCATTGTTCTGACCCCGAAAAACCGCAATGTTGATGAACGGATCCTGATGGAATGGCTGTTCAAAAACACCGAGCTTGAAAACCGTATCAGCCTGAACATGAATGTGCTGGATGGCGGCGTAACCCCGCGGGTTATGACCTTGAAAGACGTGCTTGAGGCCTTTATTGACCACCGCCGTGATGTCCTGATCCGTCGCTCGAACTACCGCTTGGGCAAGATTGCCGATCGTCTGGAAGTCCTGGTGGGCTATCTTGCCGCTTATCTTAATCTGGACGAAGTCATCCGTATTATCCGTGAAGAGGATGAACCCAGACAGGAATTGATGAAGGCCTTTGATCTGAACGAGCCGCAGGCTGATGCGATCCTGAATATGCGCCTGCGCGCGTTACGGAAGCTCGAAGAACTTGAAATCCGTAAAGAACATAAAGAATTGCTGGGCGAGAAGGGCGAGCTTGAAACGCTGCTCGGCTCTCATGATCGGCAAATGACGATTATTAAACGTCAGGTGCATTCGATTGGCGAACAGTTTTCCAAGGATACCGAACTTGGCAAACGCCGGACGGTTTTAGGCCGCGTGCCTGATGATGTCGAAGTGCCGAATGAGGCGCTGATTGAAAAAGAACCGATTACAGTGGTTTGCTCTGAAAAAGGCTGGATCCGGGCTTTGAAGGGGCATCTTGAGGCCGATAAGGTCAAAGATCTTAAATACAAAGATGGCGACCGCGGCAAGTTTATCTTCCATACCGAAACGACGGATAAGATTATTCTGTTTGCGACCAATGGCCGGTTTTATACGCTGGCGGCCCATGAACTGCCCGCCGGGCGCGGTTATGGAGAACCGGTACGATTGATGGTTGATCTGCCCAATGATGCCGATCTTGTCACCCTGTTTAAGTATAAACCTGAAGGCAAATTGCTGGTTGCTGCCGACAGCGGTCACGGCTTTATCGTCAAGCAGACCGATATCGAAGCCCAGACCCGAAACGGTAAACAAATTTTGAATGTCAAAACACCGTCCGAGGCCTCGGTCTGCGTGCCGGTGGGCGAAAGCGATGATCACGTTGCCGTTATCGGTGAAAACCGTAAACTGCTGGTCTTCCCAATTGATGAAATGCCGGAAATGACACGCGGGAAAGGCGTTATATTACAGCGCTTTAAAGATGGCGGCTTATCTGATGTCAAAACCTTTAAGGGCGAAGAGGGGCTGAGCTGGACCACCGGTGCCGGCACCCGTGTCGAGCAGAACTTTACCCCATGGCTGGGGAAACGCGCCCAAAGCGGTAAACTGCCGCCAAATGGTTTCCCACGCGCCAACAGCTTTTCAACGATATAATCATATAGAGACG